>CAYXGD010000433.1:0-1527 GCA_964464425.1 uncultured Thermoplasmatales archaeon | reverse complement strand
CCCGGATGCCCTCGTCCTCCAACGCGCGGACCTTGTCCGGGTTGTTGGTCATCAGCCGGACGCTCGGGACCCCGATGGCTCGGAGCGCGTCGGCAGCCGGTGCGTACTGGCGGGCATCGGCGGGGAGCCCGAGCATCTCGTTGGCCTCTACGGTGTCATGGCCCTTGTCCTGCAGGACGTAGGCGCGGATCTTGTTGAAGAAGCCGATCCCACGACCTTCCTGGTTGAGGTAGATGACCACGCCCTGGCCTGCCTGCTCGATGGTCTCGAGCGCGCAGTCGAACTGGGAACCACAGTCGCACCGAAGGGAATGGAACACGTCACCTGTGAGGCACGCGCTGTGGATGCGGCACAGGGCCGCCTCCTCACGTTCGGTCGCGAGGCCCTTGGTCAACAAGGCGTGGTCCCCGGCCAGGTCGGGGTGGCGGAACGCGTAGATCTGGAACAAGCCAAGCGGGGTCGGGAGCTCGGCCGGGCCGGCCAGCTCGAAGCCCTCGGGCTCTGCCATCAGGGAGGCGATGGCCGGCGCGTATATAAACGAACCCCCTGACCCTCGGAGCGGCGGCTGGCTCCTTACACGATATCCATGTCGTCGTCGGCGCCGGTCAACGGCCGCACGTGCTCGAACCCGACCACCTCGGTCGGTGCCAAGATCCACAGGCCGAGCTCGGCCTCGTGCACCCCGCCGCCCGGAGTGGTCCCGAACACCCGCTCGAGCTCCTCTTGCTCGGTCGCGTCGCCGACCTCGCGGAGATCGCCGTGAACGGTCACGTAGCGCCAGTCGGTCTCTGAGATCGGTTCGGTGACCAGCAAGCAGGCACCCTCGGTCTCGCCTCTCAGGGAGACGTCCAACTGGCCACGCGGTTGGAGCACGACCCGGTCGCCATCGTAGGCGAAGGTCACCGGGATCACGTGAGCCTCCTCTTCGCGGGCGAGCCCAAGGGAGCCGACCCACGACCGTGAGAGCAGGTCCTTGGCTTCATCAACCGACAGCTGGTCCATCAAGCGAGACTAGTGGACACATGGGCCATAAACGGGTTGGCCGCAGCGGCCCGAGCCCCTCGGACGCAGAGAGGATGGCTCGTCGTCGTGACGGGGGTCCGGGCCGATCCGGGGCACCGGCACTCAGCACTGTGCAGTAGGAGACGCCAGCCCAGTCGCGCGGGTGGAGGTCGACTCAGGATCGATGACCCGCCGACCTCCAGAGACGGACGAGCGCAGCTCGTCCTCTCGCGAGACCGGTGCCGGGGTGGACGGCCGGTCTCGCGATCCTCACGTCCGCCTGTCACGTGGACGTGGCGGACGTGCTCTCCCGTCCCCGGCACTCAGCACTGTGCAGTAGGAGGGGCTGACCCTGCGCCCAAGTGGAGGTCGGCTCAGGATCGATGACCCGCCGACCTCCAGATTCGGCCGGATCGGAGATCCGGCCTCTCCCGTCCCCGGCACTCAGCACTGCGCAGTAGGAGGAGCTGAGTGCCGGGAACGGGATTCGAACCCGTGACCTACGGATTATGAGTCCGGCGCCCT
>CAYXGD010000432.1:0-1544 GCA_964464425.1 uncultured Thermoplasmatales archaeon | reverse complement strand
GGCCAGGCTTGGCGACCTCCGCATCAGGTTGGGCCTGGGGTCGCGGGTATCACATGCCCCTACTTCAAGCTGACGGGAACCAGCCTGGCATGGTCAGACCCCACCGAAGAACAGGCCGGCGGCCAGGGTGACGACCACGGCGATGGTCACCACCGGCATGAACGGCCAGTAGGGTCGCCCTCGGGCCAGGACCGGCTTGATCACCAACGCCACGAGCTTGAGCAGGATCCAGAACCCGACGACGAGCAACGGTGGCAGGAGCGCCGCGGCGGCGGTGCAGGCGAAGACATCGGCGCGAGCGAGCCGGAAGATCGGTCCGATCTTCTGCCAGCTGAGCAGGCCGAGGAGGACGATCAGCCCCCATTTGATCGCCACCACCTGCCACAGGTGCCAACCCGCGGCCCACGACACCCATAGCTGGTAGCCCAAGGCACCGATGGTGAAGACGACCCAGACCTCCAGGAACTCCCGCTGGGCAGAGAGCCGCTTGAGATCCGAGAGCGTCGCGACGGCGAAGCTCCCGAGGAGGAAGGCGAGCCCGAGCTCTGGCCAGGTGCCAAGGTCCAGCGAGACGTCGAGGATGGCCTGGGTCCAGGTGGTCGATGGGTCGTGCACACCCACGAAGCGTCCTTCGGTCCATATGAAGCGTCCGGAAGCCCGCGGCCAGGGACCGGATGTTTCGACCCGTCTGAGAGAAGCCTTTTGAACACGGTGACGGCACAAACGGTGCTAGATGGGCCCTCCCGAGAGCACCCGACGCGCCCTGGAACGGTTGAAGACGATCCCGGGCGACGTCCGGGACCGGACCTCCGAGATCGCCGGCGACATGCGTGAGACAACGCGCCGGCTGGCCCGCACCGTGGTCCAGGGTCCCGAGCGGGACCTCCCCGGGGACGAGAGCCGCCGGTTCCACGTCCGGCCCTACGGCGCCGGGTGGGCCGTGGAGCGGGAGGACGCCGACGAGGTCGAGCGGATCTTCAGCAGCCGCCAAGCGGCCCTGCAGGTCGGCTTGAGCGAGGCCCAGATCCACGAGGGCTACCTGGTGGTCCACGATGCCGATGGCGTCATCGAGCACGTGCAGAGCTTCGAGACCCAGGATGCCGCGTGACCCTGGCTCACGCTTCGAACAGCCTGTCAGAACCTTCACGTTCGTCACGGTCCCCTTCGAGGATGGTCGATCACGATGGTCCCCTCTGGTAAGGACACGATGGAACGCCTCTCCGAGATCCCCAGCGATCTGCAGAAGACGCTCAAGGAACGGACCCAGTCCTTCGCCGACCGCGTGCGGCTGGCTGCCGAGAAGATGAACCCGAAGGAGGGCGAGCCTGTCCCGCTCCACGTCGTCCCTCGGGATGGCCAGTGGGCCGTGGTGGCCCAGGGCTCCGACACCGCCGAGCGGGTGGCGGACACCAAGGAGGATGCCGTCAAGCGGGCCCGTCGGGTCGCCAAGTCCCGTGAGACCCACCTGGTGATCCACCGGAAGGACGGGACGATCCAAGAGGTTCACAACTACCGATGAACTAGCACCGGGGAACACCGCGGAC
>CAYXGD010000431.1:0-1551 GCA_964464425.1 uncultured Thermoplasmatales archaeon | reverse complement strand
TGCTGCCGAGCATGCGCAGGGCCCCGTCGGGGCTGGGCCAGAGCAAGGCGCCGCTGTTCGTGATGACCGGTCCAGCTGCCAGCCCGGGGCAGGCGGTCCCCTCGGTGTCGATCTCGTAGGCCCACCGGAACTCACCACCGGGGTGGATCGACCGCAGCGTCCGGCACGCATCGCTGAAGTAGAGGTTCCCGCCCGCGTCGACGACGACCTGGCCCCGGATGGGTTGGTGGTAGTTGATCCCCCGGCGATCGCTGTCGCGATCGAGCTTGATGGTCCGCAGCCAGCCGTCCTCCGAGACGATGTAGATCGGTGTCTCTGATGGGCTACCCCATCCGACGGTCGCCGGCGACCAGGCCGTGCCTTGCAGCTGGGAGCCGACCCGATCCTCGGTGGACCACAGCTCGCCCCGGCCATCCCAGGCGAGGGCGACGACCTCCTGGCCGGCGTTGACCAGCGCGATGTCCTTCCCGGGCACGAGGCTGACCGCCTCCGGGGTGCAGTTGCAGGCGACCGTGCGCTCGATCTCCCCGGCGGAGCTGAGCACGGCCAGACCGTCGCCGGCGGCCGAGACAAGGGCGCCATCCTCGGTCACAGCTAAGGGCGGACCCGGCAGGGGACCCGGCGAGGTGCCCGAGGGCGTCTCGTGACCGACAGGCGGGGTCAGCTCCACCGAGCGGACCAGATCCCCCTGGCGGTCCAGAGTGACCAGGGTCCAGGGTTCACGGACCAGGTGGATCAGGCCATGGGGGCCGACCACGGGCGACGAGAGCGGCATGCCACGTTCGGACGCGGTGGCCGTCGAGTACGACCAAGCTCGCGATCCATCTGGGTTGACGGCGTGGATCGCGCTGTTCTGGGTGGCGATCAGGACCCGTCCCTCGGATCCCACGGAGGGAGGGAACATCACGGTGCTCCCCAGACGAAGGGGGCTGGGCCAGACCTGCTCACCGGAGGGGGAGAGGGCGTACAGCTCGCCGGCCCAGGTGACCGCGTAGATCGTCCCGTCGGCCCCGATGACCGGCGTATGGAACGGCGAGGGCTGGGAACCTTCAGCCGTGAAGGTCCAACGGACGACGTCGATGTCCGCCGGACCCAGCGAGAGCGTACGGCCGGAATGGCTCGGATCCCCGCCGGCCTGGGGCCAGGGGGCGTCCTGGAGCCCGGCGACCGGGCGATCGGGGTGGAGGTAGAACGACGTGAGGGTCTTGCCACTGAAGGGCACCTCCCGGGTCGCGTTGTTCTCGGTCGTGGTCATCCGGAGCACCCGGATCGACCACCAACCCGGTGGGCCATCGGCGCCTACAGGGATCGCGATCTCGCCAGCCAGCAGACCCCTCTGGGTGCCGACGAGCTCCACGGGCCCCTCGATCGAGGCTGAGCCGTCAGGCGAGGTCACCCGCAGCGTCACCGAGACGGCCTCGACCTGCGTGGTCACTTCCATGGAGAGTTCGATGGTTCCCCCGGATGGTGCAAGGACCAACGGCCGGGGCTCCAACCGATCGATCTGGGCCTCGTTCCCCTGCGCGCTAGCCGTAGGGGCCCCTATGAGCG
>CAYXGD010000430.1:0-1551 GCA_964464425.1 uncultured Thermoplasmatales archaeon | reverse complement strand
GAGGCCGCCGGCGCCACCGAGTCCAAGTTCCACGGCGCCGGGCGCGAGGACGTCGACGCCCTCTGCCTGGGCACCGGGCGTCCCTTCGTGCTCGAGATGGTCGACCCCAAGCGGCGATCGTTGGACCTGGAGGCTCTCAGGGACGCCATCGACGCGTACGCCGACGGGAAGGTCGAGGTCGACAGCATCCGTTTCGTCGACCCGGATGCGATCCCGGCGGTCAAGGAGGCCCGGGGCGACAAGGTCTACGAGGCCGATGTCACCTTCGAGGACCCCGTCCCCGAGGAAACAGTTTTAAAGGCTTGTCGTATGCTCACGGACGCCCGGGTGGCACAGCGCACGCCTTCCCGGGTCTCGCATCGCCGGGCGGACAAGGTTCGCCACCGCAACGTGGCGCGCCTGGAGCTCCGTTCCCACCACGGCTCCGGCAGGACGGCACGCCTCCTCGTCGAGGGGGACGCCGGCTTGTACATCAAGGAGCTGATCAGCGGGGACGGGGGCCGCACCGAACCCTCCGTGGCCGAGATCGTCGGCACGGAGGCCACCTGCACGGCCTTGGACGTCGTCCACGTCGAAGGCCCGCCCGAGATCGAGGACGACAGCACCACCACGGAGTGAGGTTCAATGAAGCGTTCCAAAGGTCCGCGGAACCGAACGCGGTCCAGCATGAAGAAGAGCGTCCGAGAGAAGGGCATGCCGCCCATCACCCACAGCCTCCGCGAGTTCTCCGAGGGGGACAAGGTGAGCATCCGCATCAACAGCGCGGTCCACAAGGGGATGCCCCATCCCCGGTTCCACGGTGTCACCGGCACCGTGACCGGTCGGCAGGGCGGAGCCTACGAGATCGCGGTCCGCGACGGCAACAAGCCCAAGACCCTCTTCGTCCGTCCCGAGCACCTGGTCCTCCAGGAGTGAGCCCGTTGGTCAACGGATCCCCCCTCGAAGACGCCGAGCTGCTCTCTGTCCCCGAGGTCCGCGCGCTCCTGGAGAAGGAGCAAGAGGAACGCGGGGAGCTCTCCTACGAGCAGAAGCTCTCCTTCGAGCACGCCCAAGCGTTCGACAGGATCGGCGACGCTGAGAAGGCCAAGGAGTTCAAGGAGCGCCTGATGGAGCTCGATCGCGTCAGCGAAGAGCAAGCCATCAAGATCGTCTCCCTGGCGCCGAGGTTCGAGGACGAGCTCGAGGTCGTCTTCGCCAAGGACCGGCAAGACCTGTCCCAAGAGGACTCCGACACCATTATCAGCATCGTGCTGGAATACGTGGACTGAGGCCTCGGGTCATGGAGGACTACGCCTACATCCTCGACTATCTGCCCAACGGGCGGCCGGACGACCCGAGCCGCCGTGAGCCCGTGGCTTACGCCATCGGCGAGGACCAGTTCGTCTTGTTCGAGCTGATCCCGAAGGATAAGGCCAACCTCCTGATGGGCGACCGTGTCTACATCGGCAAGGAACAGGAGCAGCGCGAGAAGATCGATCGCGTCCGTGGACGCATCGCCTTCGACGACATGACCCACAACGCCCAGTCCGAGATGCACTACGTCATCGAGGA
>CAYXGD010000429.1:0-1562 GCA_964464425.1 uncultured Thermoplasmatales archaeon | reverse complement strand
CCCTGACGCACAAGGAGCTCGTGGAGCTCACGGAGATGCCGCCCCGGACCGTCCGCTACGCGGTCTCGAGGCTCAAGGACGAGGGGTACCTCGGCCAGCGATGCAACTTGATGGACTGTCGCCAGTGTTTCTTCTTCGTCACCGGGAACTGCCAGGGCGGGGCCGACGAGACGGCCAAGGATCACCTCGGCCGGCTATGACACCGCGCTAGGCGCTCAACGGTTCCTTGAGCTGCTGCTCAGCCTCGGGGCCGAGCGTGTCGGCCACGATGCGGGCGGCTCGCTGGATGAAGCTGATGCACTCCCGGGCCGGCGTCGCCGACGGGATCACAGCGACGAGCGTCAGCCCAGCAGCGGCGCTGGCGACGGCCAGGATGTGCTCGCTCCCGCGGATCAAGGTGTACTGGCCGGCCTCGTCGTCGTTGGCGGCCTCGGCCAGCCCTTGGGTCTGGTGGGCCAGCGCGGCCGCGCGGGTGACGACGAGCTCGGTGTCCAGGTCGGTGGTGACGCGTTCGACGACGACGTTCCCGCGCCGGTCGCAGACGACCAGGCCCTCCAGGGGGGTGACCGCCAGGAACTGCTCGAGGCCGGCGGGCATGGGGCGGCGGGGACCGCGGCCGTGGGTGGTGGCCGGGGCCGAGCTGCCCAACCGGTCGACGCCGTTCCAGTCGTCCACGGCCTTGGTCAGGAGGGCCTTGAGCTCGCCGTAGCTGGCCTCCTGCTTGGTCAGGTAGTCGACGGCACCCTTGGTCAGGGCCTGGTAGGCGATGACCTCGGAGCCGTGACCGGTGAGGAAGACCACGGGCGCCTGGACGCCGCGAGCGACCAACCGGTCGAGGACCTGGAGGCCGTCGATGCCCGGAAGCTGGTAGTCCAGCAGGATCACGTCGGGTTCGCGGCGGTCGGCGAGCTTGAGGGCCTCACGGCCGTCGCTGGCCGTGCTCGTCCGCCATCCGTCACCGGCCAGCGTGCGCTCGAGAAGGGTCCGGGTCGTCGCGTCGTCCTCGACGATCAGCACATGCATACCGGGTCACCACCGTGGGCCCGCCCCCGAGCTGTAGAGGGGGCCCGGGTACCTAAAGCCTGCACCCTAACCTGGGCGTCAGCTCGGCTCGTCCCGCTGCGGGACGTCCAGATGCTCGCGGACCACCCGAGCGACGCGGCGTACGGCGTCGATGGCGTCCGGGACGTCCGTGTCCCCGGGCAGGAGGCCAAGGAGGCTCAAGCGGCCGGGGGCGCCGGCCACGACCATGATCCGGTCCGGACCACGGACGAGGACGAACTCGCCCTCGTCGTCGGTCCCGGTGGCCTTGGCCATCTTCTCGACCATGTGGCACAGGGCTGCAGCGCGCGCTGCCAGGTGCTTGGGCATCTCCTCCCCGCCCATGGTGGACAGGAGCGGCCGGCCTCGGCGGTCGAGGACCACCAGGCCTTCGAGGTCGGTGTGGGCCAGGAACCGGCTGAGGTTCGTGTCATCACCTGTCGGCCCGGTGCCATGCTCGACGCGTGCCAGGTTGTCCAGGCTGCCCCACTCGTCCCAGGCCCGCCGGATCGTCTGGGGCA
>CAYXGD010000428.1:0-1565 GCA_964464425.1 uncultured Thermoplasmatales archaeon | reverse complement strand
CCCAGGAGCTCGCCCAGCTCGTCGACAAGCCGGTGCTCTTGGAGCTGTGGGACGACCGGTTCTTCTACTTCGTCATGAAGTTCGAGTTCAACGTGGTGGACACCACCGGCAAGGCCTCGGCCCTCTCCACGGTCCAGATCGATGTCGAGAACTGCGAGCGGTTCGGCATCGACTACACGACCAGCGACGGCGACAAGGCCACGCCGCTGATCCTCCACGCTTCCTTCTCGGGCAGCATCGACCGCAACCTGTACGCGCTGCTCGAGACCGCAGCCAGACGCCAGGAGGCCGGGCAGAAACCCAGCCTCCCGTTCTGGCTCTCACCGACCCAGGTCCGTTTCATCCCGGTCAGCGACGAGTTCGTCGACCACTGCCTGGAGCTGGCAGAACGCCTGCCGGTCCGGGCCGATGTCGACGATCAGGACGAGACCGTGGGCAAGCGCATCCGCGGGGCCGAGAAGGCGTGGGTCCCGCTCACCATCGTCGTCGGGGACCGCGAACTCGAGAGCGGGACCTACCCGGTCCGGGTTCGCGGAGGCGACGAGCTCGAGCTCACACCAGACGCGTTGGAGGAACATGTCAAGGAGCTGCAGGGGGACCGTCCCGCTGCTCGGCTCCCTCTACCCATCCGGCTGAGCGATCGGCCGATCTTCAGAGGTTGAAACCATGGCAGGAAAGGATTACCAGGTGTTCATGAACGGGGAGTTCGTCCCCGAGAACGAGGCAAGGGTCAGCATCTTCGACCACGGGCTCCTCTACGGGGACGGGGTCTTCGAGGGCATCCGGGCCTACGACGGCCGCGTCTTCCGCCTGCGGGAGCACATGGACCGGCTCTACGACTCCGCCAAGGCGATCAACCTCACCCCGCCGTACAGCAAGGAGGAGCTGACGGAGCTGATCCTCGAGGCCTGCCGCGTCAACGACCTGCAGGATGCCTACATCCGGCCGATCTTCACCCGCGGCGTCGGCGACCTGGGCCTGGACCCGCGCAAGTGCAAGGATCCCACCGTCATCATCATCGCCCGGGCCTTCCCCCGGCTCTACGGTGACGAGCTCTACGAGGAGGGCCTACGCGTGGCCACCGTCTCGGTGCGCCGCAACCCGCCCGAGTGCCTCTCGCCCAACATCAAGTCGATGAACTACCTCAACAACATCCTGGGCAAGATCGAGGCCAACCAGAAGGGCGTGGACGAGGGCCTCATGCTCGACGTCAACGGCTTCGTCTCCGAGGCCACCGCCGACAACTTCTTCATCATCGACGACGGCGCGGTCATCACGCCGCCCTACCACAACAGCCTCCAGGGCATCACCCGTCAGACCGCCCTGGACGTCGCCGAGAACGAGGGCCTTGTCACCCAGGAGAAGCAGCTCACGCTGTTCGACATCTACAGCGCCGACGAGGCCTTCATGACCGGCACCGCTGCCGAGATCGCTCCGATCGTCGAGGTCGACGGCCGCGAGATCGGCGACGGCACCCCGGGTCGGATCACCAAGCAGCTGATGGACGCGTTCACCCGGTTCACCCGGAGCCCGGCCAACAGCACGGCGATCTACCCCGAGGAAGA
>CAYXGD010000427.1:0-1567 GCA_964464425.1 uncultured Thermoplasmatales archaeon | reverse complement strand
CGGGCGGTGGGCCAGCTGGGTCCACGTGCCGGACCAGCCCCGCGAGATCGTCGCCGACGACCTGCACAGCCGCTGCGGCTGGACCCCCTACGAGGGGCTCCAGGGTCTCTTCCCCGACGCCATGATGGTGCGTGGCCGATGGGTCCTGCGGGACGGCGAGCTCTTCAGCCGGCCAGGTGACGGCCGGTTCGTCGGAGGGCCCGGATGGCGATCCTAGGGCCACTGGTCGAGTGGGCCAAGGCGACCCTGGGGCCCTACGGCGAGCTGGGCCTGGCGGTGGTCGCGTTCACCGAGGCCATCATCAACCCGATCCCCCCCGATCCCCTTCTGGCCGTCCTCGCCGTCGACCAGCCGTGGACCTACGCGCTCTACCTGGGCCTGTTCACGACGTTCTGGAGCGTGGCCGGCGCGGCGGTGGGCTACTGGATCGGTGGGCGGTTCAGCGGCTGGGTCCACCGCCGGTTCGCCGGCCCCCGGCTGGACAAGGTCGAGGGATGGTACAAGGACCATGGCGAGTGGATCGTGGCCATCGCCGCGCTCACACCCATCCCGTTCAAGGTCTTCACCGTCTCCAGCGGCCTCTTCCGCCTGCGGTTCTGGCCGTTCATACTGGCCGCCACCGTCGGCCGCGCCCTCCGGTTCGTGCCCGAGGCCCTGCTCTCGGCCAGGTACGGCCAGCAGGCCATCGACTGGCTGGACCGCGGGGGCCTGGCGCTCCTGATCATCCTCGGCCTGGGTGTGGCCGCCTGGTACGTCTGGCGGTCGGCCCACGAGGATGATGGAGCCCTCGGCAGCTAGCCTCCGCCGTCGACAGCCGTCGACGCCAGGCTGGGCTCTGGCTCCTGGAGAGCATGGAGCTGATCGTTCAGGTCACGCATCGCAGCGTTGTTCTCCACCACCAGCCGGCCGATGACTGCCTCCGGCGCAGGCAACGCGCCGGCCTCCGCCTCGTCGGCAACGGCCTGTAGGACCCATGCCAGCCGTGTGGCTCCGACCGCCTGTGCGCTCTGATGGAAGGCCAACGCGTGGTGGGCCAGGGCCTCTGGGTCCAAGCCTCCGATCGCTGACAACATCCCGCGCAAACGGTACCGGCCATCGCGCAGGAACACCGTGAGGATCTCTGCAGCGAAGCCATCCTCCTGGGTTCCCAGCGTCGCCACGGCACGCCAACGGCTCACATCCAGGACCGGCGGCTCGTCGGCCCAGCCGGGCAGGGTCCCGGCCGTTGTCGGCGCTGACACGACAGCGGCGACGTCCTTGCGCTCAGCGCCACTCGGAGGGTCGCTTGGCTCCTTCCGGGGGGGGTGCCAGGGGGGGGAGGTAGGCAACAGACGCATCTCCGACCCTTACATGCAGCCGTGATGAAAAGAGCCCAGCCAAGCGGTCCCTGTCCGCCGCCATAACCAACTTGTCGGTCCCCGGCCAGCACCAGGTTGCCCCACGGAGCACTGGATCGGGCACATCCAGCAACCTCCCCCACCGAACGCCTAAATAAGACTCACCGGGATGGTCCGGGCGACCCCCCTCATGTTGAAGCTCGCCCTCCCCAACAAAGGCCGCCTGTCGG
>CAYXGD010000426.1:0-1576 GCA_964464425.1 uncultured Thermoplasmatales archaeon | reverse complement strand
TGTACGGCGGCTCCTACTCCGGCATCATCCAGTACCTGGTCGCCAGCCTGCCCGAAGATCCCGCCCCAGACAGCGACCTGCCGGCGGCACCCGAGCACCTGGCGGCCATCGCGCCCCAGCGGGCCTACGGCGACCTCTACCGGGACATCGTCTACCACGGGGGCCAACTGATCCTGAGCTTCGGGGTGATCTGGGCCGAGGGCACCAGCGCCTACTACCTCCAGCCACCCACCAACCTCGGCACCGACCACGGCAACCAGGCCTGGATCGACCACGTCACCAAGAACGACCAGATGCTCGTCCCGTACCTGAACAACCAGTACGCGGACGCCCGGTGGTGCAGCGACGATAGCGACACCCCCTATTGCCAGGACCTGTACACCGACTCCAGCGCCCTGCCACGCATCGAGAACCTCCAGGTGCCGACCCTGCACCTGGCGGGCTGGTACGACGCCTTCACGCGTGGCCAGCTGCTGGCCTTCCAGGAGGCCTTCGACCTGGAGCAGGCCGGTGAGGACCGGGGCCCGAACTTCCTGATCACCGGGCCCTGGAACCACGGTGGCACGCACTTCATCGATCCCGACCAGGGCTTCCAGCAGGAGCTGGCTGACTGGTACCACTGGTTCCTGGAGGACCAGGCCAACGGCGCCCAGGCGCCGGCCTGGATCACCGACGGGTTCGACGGCGACGACGAACGCGTCAAGTACTTCCAGATGGACACGACCACCGTCAACCCGGACCCGGCGGACTACGCGGAGCACGGTAGCTGGGAGACCGCCGAGGACTGGCCTGTCCCCGGGACGGACGTGCAGCGGCTCTACCTGCGTGACGCTGGCCAACTGTCCGCCCAGGTCCCCGGGCCTGATGAGGGGTTCGACGCGTACACGTACAACCCGAGCGCCGGGTACACCGAGACCCTGTCTCGATGGGACAACGCCGCCGGGGTGGAGCAGTCCCGGCGCGACCAATCCGGCGAGGACGCCAGCGGGGTCACCTACGTCACCGACGCTCTCGACGAGGACATGACCCTGGCCGGACCCATCGCCCTCAAGCTGCATGCGACCACGTTCACCGACCCGGGATCGGCGGCCGCTGCGGACCTGTTGCCGGGCGCTGCCCAGGCCCACCCGCCGTGGGCCGACACCGACTTCGTGGTCAAGATCAGCGAGGTCGCTCCCGACGGGACGGCGACCCTGATCACCCAGGGCTACCTGCGGGCCAGCCACCAAGCCGTCGACCAGGCCAAGAGCCACCGGCTCCAGGGTGAGCTGGTCAGCCCGTTCCACCCGCACACCGCCGAGACCCTGGATCCGCCCGAGGTCGGGCAGGTCGAGACCTACGACATCGAGATCTGGCCGACAGCCAAGACCTTCCGCGAGGACCACCGGCTGCGCCTCGACATCATGTCGACCGACACGCCCAACCACCTGAACCTGGCCAAGCCCGCCGTCAACCTGGTGCACCACGACGCCGAGCACGCCAGCTACCTGGCCGTGCCCCTGGCGCCTGCCGGCTGAGGGTTCCAACGCAACGCTCATCCGCCGTCATCGGTCTGCCGGCCCCATGGCGGACTACC
>CAYXGD010000425.1:0-1576 GCA_964464425.1 uncultured Thermoplasmatales archaeon | reverse complement strand
CTGACAGCGCTGCTTCTGCTGACCGCCGTCCCCGCCACCGGGACCACCGACCCGGCCATCGAGGACCCGGCACCGTCAGCGACCGGACCGACGAGCTGCCAGCCCGCAGCCGCGACGATCGCCTTCCAGGTCCGCACCCTGCCGGCCACACCGGCCAGCCATCAGCCGAGCACCGACCCGTGCCCCGGGATCCGCCCGGGAGGCGCGCTGGTCCTCCGTGCCGGCCCGTTCGAGCTGATGTACTGCACCATGGCGTTCATCGTGACCGACGGTGCCGACACCTACGTCGCCACCGCCGGGCATTGCGTGGATCCCAGCCTCGGGGTCCCTGGCCCCGGTGAGGAGGTCAGCGCCCACGGCGTCCCCGGCACCTTCGGCACGGTGGCCTACCAGTGGTGCGAGGGTGGGGACGCGCTCGGCAACGGGTGCGGGGCCGGGACCGACTTCGCCCTGATCCGCGTCCACGAGGACAAGCTCGCGTACGTGGACCCCGCCATGTGCCACTGGGGCGCCCCGACCGGCGGCCTGTTCACCGCGTTCGACACCTCCCCCCGGACCGTCCAGCACTTCGGCTGGGGCATGTTCCTCGGTGAACCCTCCGGGGTCATCGTGACCACCGGGAACCCGGCCACCCAAGCCCGCCAGGGCCTGGGTCTGGACTTCAGCAACGAGACCTTCGCGCTGATCGAGTCGGCCGCCATCAGCGGGGACTCGGGCAGCGGGGTCCTGGTCACCGACCTGCTCCAGCTCCCTGTCCCGGCCGAGGACCCCCAAGCTCTCGGGGTGCTCACCCACATCAGCGTCGGCGGCCTGGCCTTCGTCCAGCGCCTGGACGTCAGCTTGGATCGGGCCGGCGACGAGCTCGGCACCGAGCTCTCGCTGGTCACCGGGGCCTCGGGGTAAGATGCCCCTGGCCTGCCCCGTGGGGAGCCCGACCGACCAACGGCCGACGGGCCAAGGCTCCGCCTGACCGGATGAGCTCCCGGGCCCGGAGGGCGCGGGGAAGAGAAGAGGGATCGGTGGCCGGCCGGAGCCGGACCTAGCGGCCCCTAAAGGCTCGCCTCGAAGTCGTCCACCGTCGGCTTCCAGTCGTCATCGTCCTCGATGACGCCCCAGATCTTGGCCAGCTCGCGGGCGAGCAGGTAGTAGACCAGGGCCAGGGACCGGCGCCCCTTGTTGTTGGTGGGGATGGCCAGGTCGACGTTGCGTAGCTCGTTGTTGGTATCGAGCATGGCGACGACCGGGATGCCGATGTTCAGGGCCTCGCGCAGGACCTGCTGGTCACCGACGGGGTCGTTGAGCACGACAACCTCGGGCTCGAAGTAGAGCCGCGTGTTCGGGTTGGTCATCGTGCCGGGCATGAACCGGCCGGGCATGGCCGTGATGCCCAGGTGATCGGCCATCATCTGGATCGGCTTCTGGCCGTACTGGCGGGCGGAGACGAAGAGGATGTCCTCGGGTTCGAACTGGGAGAGGAACTTGGCGGCCAGGCGGATCCGCTCGTCCGTCTTGTTGACGTCCAGGACGAAGAGCCCGTCGTTCCTGACCCGGTAGATGAAGGGCTCCATGTCCGCGT
>CAYXGD010000424.1:0-1581 GCA_964464425.1 uncultured Thermoplasmatales archaeon | reverse complement strand
TTGTCGGCCATCGAGGAGAGGTTGACCATGCTGATCGGTCCCTGGTCGTAGAACAGGGGGAGGGACATCGTGTACCACGAGGTCAGGCGTTCAGCCTTCACCCTGGAGTTGAGACCGATCAGGAACTCGCGGAACACCCGATCCGGTGTCAGGTGTTCCAGGGCGGCCAACCCGTCGACCACGAGCCGGTCGGGGCCGAAGCTGTCGATGTCATCGTGGATGCCCAACAGGTGCTCGACGGCCCCACGGCTCTCCGGGTAGTGGGAACGCACCCGGAGATCGGCGTGCCCTTGGGCGAGCTCCTCGAGGCCGATGCCGTCGGCGTTGGCCACGAGCTGCTCCCGGCTCTCCTCGAACGAGATGTAGAGGACCCGCTCGCCGGCCTGCAGCCCGGCGTTGGCGAACGAGCAGGAGAGCAGCGTCTTCCCGGTGCCGGTCGGGCCGGCGACCAGCGTGACAGAGCCTCGGCGGACCCCGCCTCCAAGCATCTCGTCGAGGGTCTCGATGCCGCAGGGCAGGTGCGAGCCCAAGCGGGGGTGATCCAGGGGCGTGGTGGTCAGCGGCAGGACCGCGATCCCGCGCCCTGGGATGATGGCGAACGGTACCTGGCCGGCGTGGTGTCCCCCGCCGCGGATCTTGACGACCTCGACCGTCCTGCGCCTGTACTCCGAGACGGGGTTGTTCCGGAACACGATCATGGCGTCACCGACGAAGGACTCCAGCCCGTAACGGGTAAGCTCTGGCTGGGCCTCGCTGAGCCGCTCGGTGGACACCACGGCGGTCACACCCAGGTCCGCGAACAGGGCCCGCAGCCGGCGCAGCGCGAACCGCAGGTGCTCGGGACCGTAGCTCTCGGCTAGCGTGTTCACCGCGTCGACCGCGACCCGGCGGGCCCCGGAGGACGCCACGGCGTGTCGGATCCGGACCAGCAAGCCTTCGAGATCGTACTCGCCGGTCATCACCTCCTGCTCCTCGGCGGGGGGCGCGACGTCGAGCACGTTGAAACGACCATCCTCCACAGCGCCTGGGAGGCCCCAGGCGAACCCGCCGAGGTTGCTGAGCAGTTCGTCACGGGTCTGTTCGAGGCTGACGAAGACCCCGGTCTCGTCGTGCTGGCGGATGCCCTCGGCCAGGAACTGCGCCAAGAAGACCGTCTTGCCGCTGCCGGATGTCCCGGAGACCACGGTCATACGGCCGCTCGGCAGCCCGCCATGCGTCACGGCCTCGAGGCCCTCGACCCCCGTGGGCGTACGCTCGATCTCAGGGTGAGCGAGGTCGGTCATCGATCCTCACCCCCGTGGGCGTCCTCCAGGCGCAAGGCATCGAGGACGGCCTCGCGGTCCGAGAGGTCGCCGACCAACCGCCGGGCTGGCATGCCCGTGCCGACGATGAGGGTGGGTGTGGCGACGATCCTTGCTTCCTCGGCCCGCTCGGGTTGTTCTAGGATGTCGATGACCTCCAGTTGGATGCCCTCCCCACCATCGGGATGGTCGGCGACGATGCTCCGCAGGGTTTCCACGGCCCGCTGGCCAGGGAGGGTGTTGTCCGCGACGAACAAACGGAGGACGACGGGACCGGAGC
>CAYXGD010000423.1:0-1588 GCA_964464425.1 uncultured Thermoplasmatales archaeon | reverse complement strand
AGGGCGGCGTCGAGGTCTTCGCCACCGACCCCGGCAAGCTCCTGCTGGCCTGGCTTCGTCTCCTGGAGGATCGCCACAGCCGGCGTGGCTGGGCCGTGGTCCTCGAGCTGGGCGGCTACACCCTCGACGAGGCCCGCCACATCCTCGACCAGCGGGCCTACCCCGAGGCCATGCTGCGGTTCCTGGATGACCTGGCCGCCCTCCCGTCGGTCGGCGCCCAGGCGCGGGCGGTGTTCCAGCGTTACGGGCTACGGGACGGGTTCACCGAGGCCCTGGTCGAGACCGTGCAGACCAGCTTCGAGGGGACCGACAAGGCCCCAGCCGAGCTCGTGCGCTTCATCGAGGATAGCTGGGAGGCGGGCCGTACCACCGACGTCGACGACGACCATGGCGACGTGGTCACCGTCCAGACCATCCACGCGGCCAAGGGCCTCGAGTACCCGATCGTGGTCCTGGCCGACGTCAACGAGCACCGGTTCCCAAGCACCGGCGGCGGGTACCCGAGCGTGGTCAGCTACCGCGAGCCCCTGGGCCTGCGCGCCTCGAAGGTCTACCACGAGGATGAGGCCACCGGGCAGGCCTACGCGTACGACGACTGGCACACGTGGTTCCTGGACCGGTGCGTGCCGACGACCGACTACGACGAGGAACGCCGTCTCTTCTACGTGGCCATGAGCCGGGCCAAGCAGCATCTGATCCTCACCGCCGAGGCCAGCCGGCCCAGCCCGTTCCTCACCCACCTCCCGCTCGAGCCCGAGCCCTACGAGGCCACCCCCGAGCCCATCGAGGTCGAGGCCCACCCCGGCGCCGAGCCGCTCGAGCTGCCCGAGGCCGAGAGGTCGACCGCGCGCCGGGCCACCGTGGGCCAGATCGTCGGCGAGCCCGAGATCGACGGCGGCAAGGGCCTGGCGTTCGGGGCCGAGTTGCACGACGTTGCCGCCCGTCTCGTCCGCGGACAGGAGCCCGAGCTCGCCAACGACGACCAGGCCCGCGTGGCCCAGGTCATCGAGCGGTTCCGGGCCGACGGCAGCGGCGAGGTTCAGGCCGAGGTGCCCTGCGGGCTACCGCTCGACATCGACGGCGTCCGCCTGGTCGTCGGCGGGAAGATCGACCTCCTCTGCCGCGCCGGCGACCGGATCGACGTCGTCGACTGGAAGACCGCGCCGCCCGGCCAGGGCCTGGAGACCTACGCGCGGCAGGTCGGCGTCTACGCCCACATCGTCCAGGCCGCCGCCCCCGACGCTGAGGTCCACGCCTGGGTGCACTACACCGAGGAGACCGAGCCACGCGAGGTGGATGTGCTCGACCGCAAGCAGGTCGAGGCGCTGGCCGCCGAGCACCTCGCCGACCAGGGTTGAACCGTCCGGAACCGGGGGTCTCGCGGCATGCCAGCACACGAGACCCGAACGCTTATCTCGGATGGCTGGCTTGCCCGGTTCCCGCGCCTGGAGGCGCGCAACTCACCCTAGCGGGGTGGGGTAGCCAGGAGATCCCGTCGGGCTCATAACCCGGAGATCGGTGGTTCAAATCCACCCCCCGCTACTGCTCTTCTGCAGCTGCTCGGACGACCCACGAGACCCGTTCACGG
>CAYXGD010000422.1:0-1595 GCA_964464425.1 uncultured Thermoplasmatales archaeon | reverse complement strand
ACGACCCCGGGTGGGAGATCGTCCGCGAGGTCGAGACCATGGGCGCCCACTTCCCCGGCGGCCACCCCGAGGTCAAGCTCGACGGGGTGCGCGTGCCCGAGGAGCGGATCCTCGGCGACGAGGGTGCCGGCCTGCTCCACGCCCAGGCCCGGCTCGGCCTGGGCCGGATCACCCACTGCATGCGGTGGATCGGCCAGGCCCAGCGCGCCCTGGACATGATGACCCAACGCGCCATGGATCGGGAGGCCTTCGGCAAGGCGCTCTCCCGCCACCAGGGCGTCCAGTGGATGGTCGCCGATAGCGGCAAGGAGCTCTACCTGGCACGGATGATCGTCCTCAACGCCGCTTGGCGCATCGACCAAGGCATGGACCACAAGTTCGAGATCAGCCTGGCCAAGGAGTACGTCGCCGGCGTCCTCAACGAGGTCGTGGACCGGGCCATCCAGGTCTACGGCGCCGAGGGCTACACCAAGGACCTGCCCCTGGAGCAGTTCTACCGCGACGCCCGCGCCGCCCGGATCTACGACGGGCCCGACGAGGTCCATCGATGGGTCCTGGCCCGGGAGCTGTTCAAGGCCATGAAGCGCGACGGGACCACACGCAACCTGACCGGAGGGGAGCTGTGATGGCCGAGCAGGAGCTGGAACCCCTGGTGGAGGAGACCGCCCTGCGTGCCTACCTCGAGGAGCACCTGCCCCTCCAGGAGGCCGACCCCGCCTTCGAGGTCACCCGTCACCAGGCCGGTCACAGCAACGAGACCTTCTTCGTCACCTGGGGCGACCACGAGCTCGTCCTCCGCCGACCGCCGAGGGGCGCCTTCCTGCCCACCGCCCACGACGTCCTGCGCGAGCACAAGGTCCTCTCGGCCCTGGCGCCGTTCGACGTGCGGACACCCAAGCCCTTGCTCGCTTGCGACGACGAGGCCGTCATCGGTGCCCCCTTCTACCTCATGGAACGGATCCAGGGCCAGGTCATCCGCCAGGAGCTGCCTGGCATCTGGCAGGAGGCGCCCGAGGCTCACGAGCGGATCGGCACCGAGCTGGTCGACACGCTGGCCGAGCTCCACACCATCGACCACCAGGGCACCCCTGTCGAGGACATCGGCAAGGGGGACGGGTACATGGCCCGGCAGATCGAGCGCTGGGACGACCAGTGGTCGCGGACCCGCGGGCGCACCGAGAAGGTCCGCGAGGTCCCGGAGCTCGACGAGGTGGGTGCCTGGCTCGAGGACGGCCTGCCCGAGACCCAGAAGATCACCGTGGTCCACGGCGACTACAAGCTCGACAACGTGATGTACGACGGGGCCCCGCCGCGGCTCACCGGCATCCTGGACTGGGAGATGGCCACCCTCGGGGACCCGCTGGCCGACCTGGGCTGGATGCTCACGTTCTGGCGCGATGCCGGCGACCCCACGGAGAACATGCTGCCGGTCGAACCCCGGTTCACCGAGGCCGAGACGTTCCCGGACCGTGCCGACCTGATGGCCCGCTACAGCAAGGCCACCGGCCTCGAGGTCGACCGGCTGGACTGGTACGTGGCCTTCTCGGTCTGGAAGCTGGCCATCCTGTTGGAGGGCAGCTACGCCCGCCACCTGG
>CAYXGD010000421.1:0-1598 GCA_964464425.1 uncultured Thermoplasmatales archaeon | reverse complement strand
CGCTTGAACCAGCTGCCGCCGGCGGTCACGTTGGAGGGCGCGGCACGGGCCAGCTTCTCGAAGTCCTCGTTGTCCCAGGACAAGATGATCTCCAAGGCTTCCTGGTAGACCGGGTCGGCCACGGGGTGAGCCGCGATCCGGGGCGCCACGGCGCGGGCGACGTCCTCCCCGGTGCCGCCGTTCAGCTGGCCCTCGACGGCATCCTCGACGGTGTCGGCGATGAGCTGGCTGGTGTGGATGATGGCCGCCAGGCCGCCCTTGGTCAGGGGGTTGGTCAGGCCGGCAGCATCGCCGACGAGCACGACGTTGCCGCCGGCTTGCTTGGTCCCGTTGAACGCGATCGGGTAGGCCTCGCGCTTGACGATCTTCCCTTGGGTCAGCTGGGTGCCCCAGCGCTCGTCGACCCACCGGCAGAACGCGTCGATGCGGTCCCAGTCCTTGCCGTCGGCCTCGCCCAGGATGCCCACGTTGAGGATCTCGCCCTTCGGGAACACCCACGCGTACTCCGGGCTGAAGGCCTTGTGGGTGTAGAAGGCCAGCCGGTCGCCGTCCCAGGGCGCCTTGAGGCGGAGCTGGACGCCCAGGCGCGTGATCGCCTCGCCACCGATGTGCTCGCGGACCCGGGAGCCGGGGCCATCGGCACCGACCAGCAGGTCGTGGCGATCGGCCAGGCCGCCAACCTCGTCCACGGTGACCTTGTGGCCGGTCTGGTAGGTGCCGCCCCGGGCTTCCAGTGCCTCGGCCATGGCTGGGATCCAGATCGAGCGCTGGAGGGTGTAGCAGGGTTCGTCGACGTGGACATCCACGTCGCCCGGGAACCACCAGCTGGCCCCAGCGAAGGTCTGGACGCAGTGCGCCTTGGAGTCGAAGGCGCTGAAGAGGCCCAGGGTCTTGTCGCTGATGCCCTCGGCGCACAGGGTTGTGTAGGCTTCGGCATCCTTCTCGTAGACCGTGATGTCGAGGTCCGGCACCCGCTCGAGGAGGGTCAGCGCTGTGACGAGGCCCGCGGCCCCGCCGCCGACGATCCCGACGTCCTGGACGGGTCCCTGGTTGCCGGCCACGAGCCGCCGACAGCGGGCCTGGCTCAAATAGGCTGCGGCCTCGGGTCCGACGGACGTCGAAGGCCGACGCCGGCGCGTTCGTGGGTCTTGAACGTTCCGGTTGTGGACCTTTGTTCCTCCCGGCACCCTACAAGGTACCCTCCGCGATGCCCCTGGGAGGAGAACCATGCACGCTCGACGAACCCCTGACCTGCAACGCGTCCGTGAGCTCATCGCCGACGGTTTCTGGGTGACCGACGTGGACTCGACCGACGACCATCTCGTCCTCGTGCTCGGCCGCGACAGGACCGAGCACACGGTCCTGCTCGATCGCGACGACACGCGGCGGTTGATGGAGGAGGAGATCCTCGCCCATCGCCACGCCCCGATGATCGCCTAGGCCACGACGCTCGACCGCGGGGCCGGGCGGCCGACCCCTGCCGCTAGCCGGGGTCTCATGCAGATCGCTGCCCGGCCACCGCATCCCCCTGAGCTGGCCGCCAGGCCCCCTGGGGGAACCTTTATCCTACCGACCTGGAATCGTGGGACGACCCCCCA
>CAYXGD010000420.1:0-1605 GCA_964464425.1 uncultured Thermoplasmatales archaeon | reverse complement strand
AGGTCGCCCAGGCGGTAGGCGTCCTCGATCTGGTCGATGTAGTCCGGCGAGATCTTCGCGATGTGGAGCGTCCCGTTGGTGTCGCCGGCGATCTCCCGGCGGGGCTCGTCGACCTTGGCTTCGACGCGGACGATGGCGAAGCTCTTCCGGAGGCCCTGGACGCGTCCGATCACCAGGTCGCCGCCCTTGAGGGTGGCGGGGGTGGTCGTGCGCGGGGTCACCGAGGCCTCGTACTTCTCACGGTCGAGGTTGGCGGTCCCGAGCCAGGCGGCCAAGATCTTGCCGCCCTCTTCGGTCGTGCCGGGACCGGCGAGGAACTCCTCGGCGACAGCGATCTCGTCGCCGGGGAAGACGAGCTTCGAGGACATGGGAACACGCCGGGGACGGACGCCCGAGGTTTAAAGATTTGGGTCGCTCCATCGATGGGGCCAGGACCTAGAACCCGGCAGACCTGACGGCACGCAGCCGCTTGCACCTCCGGGCTCACCGGCGCGTGCTTATCCGTCGCCGGTCTCCCAGCGGACCACGACGACGTTGATCTGCTCCTCGGGCTTCTCGTGGAAGAAGAACTGGGCCTTGAGCGGGAAGTGGAACCCGAACCGATGGGTCACGTTGCCGCCGAGCGTCCCCTCGATGTGGTCGGTCACCCAGTCGATGGTCGGTGCCATGTGGAACGTGTAGGCGACCTCAGCGGCCTCGTTGGCGGCCTCGAGGAAGGGCCGGTCGGCGTGCCGGTTGCCCTCCTGGGCCCCGAAGGGCGGGTTGGAGAGGACCGTGTCGCCGGGCATATCGCCCATCTCGCTGACGTCCATGACCTCGAACTCGGCCTGGCTGACGCCGAGCTCCCCCGCTGCTTGCCGGGCCAGGGCGATGGCGTCCTCGTCGATGTCGAACCCGTAGACGGGCATCGCGCCTAAGAGACCGGCGCCCAGGGCCAGGATGCCGGTGCCGCATCCGAAATCGAGGACGAACTTCCCGCCGATGTCGCCCAGGTGGAAGGCCTCGAACAGGACGTCGGTAGCGATGGGGGCAGGGGTCTTGATCTGCTCGAACGCCGGGTCAGGGTCCGGGTGCTCGGGGACCTGGCTGAGCGCCCGCTCGATGGTCTTGCGCTTGATGCGCGCCTGGCTGGAGGGGCCCTCGCCCATGTCAGTGGACCTCGGGGCCTTGGCTGGCGTCCTGACCGTCGCCCTGCTGGTCCTCGAAGCGGACCTGGGGCAGCGGGATCGGCGGAGGGAGCTGGAGGTCGCGGGCAAGGAAGACCGCCTCCGGGACGCAGGTCCGCATCACGGCGGTGTGGACCTGGCTGGCGACCTCCTGGGGCATCTGCTGTTGGCTCTCCCAGGTGGCCTGAAGCGTGTCGGCCTTGGGCCCCTGGACCGTGGCCTTCCCCTCGAGCTTGATGATGCCGAGGCTGCCGTAGGAGGCCGTGTACCGGAAGTCGATCAGGCTCTCGTCGTCGGCCACCTTCTGGACCAGGGTCACGGTGGAGTTGTGGTCCACGCGCACCTGGTTGGGCTCGCGCTCGGTCTCGGAGCTGAACCGACGAGCCTCGATGGCGGTGACCTGGATGGAACCGATGGGCATCGGTCCCCCTGAGATGGC
>CAYXGD010000419.1:0-1614 GCA_964464425.1 uncultured Thermoplasmatales archaeon | reverse complement strand
CTCCTCCCAAGCATGGGACGACCAGACGCGGGCCGGCTTAAGAGGCTTCCTGTGGCCAAGCTCGGGGGACACCCACCGTTCGGGAAGGCACGGGCGCCGGCCACCGAGATCGCCGGCAGCCCAGCGAGGAACCGCTTGGGATCGCTCTCCCGCCCCAGGCACCCTGGTCGAGAGGCCGCCGGACCTGGCCAGGCCGGCGCAACGCCCAAGAGGAGGTGCTGCTCTGCTCCACCGATGCGGCGACCCCACCGTCGGCCGTGGACCATCGTTCTGCTGGCCGTGGCCCTGGTGACCAGCGGCTGCCTGTCCGGCGACGAGGCCGAGGACCCGACCCAGCAGCCCGGGCTCGAGGTCGGCCAGCCGATCTCGGCCATCACGGCCGTCGAGCAGGTCCAGTCATGGGCCAAGGAGACCTGGAGCGACGATGTCGAGGTCCTGCTCGCCTCGGCGATCGAGGCCGCGCCAGGCAGCTCGGCCTTGCAGAGCTCCCAGCGAAGCGGCAGCTCCTACCGGATCGTGGCCGATCCCGCCGTGGGCGACGGCAAGGTGGCCCTGTGGCTCTTCCAGCTCTGGAGCCCGGGGACGGGGAAGACCAAGACCGTGGCCGTCAGCGAGGTGGACCTCGACGTGTTCGATCCCAACGGCTCGACGCCTCGCAACGACCCCAGCACCCTGGGTCCCTGGAGCCTGGACAGCACCGAGGCCGCCGAGACCGCCATGGAGCAAGCCGCCTTCCAGGACGTCAGCCAAGCCGAGGACGGCGTGATCTTCTACACCCTCGGCCTGCGTGGCGGCCGGCCGGTCTGGCAACTGCGTGCCAACAGCCAGATCGCCGGCGTGAACGCGTGGGACTTCGTCGATGCCGAGACCGGCGAGAGCTACACCCGCGGCGGGGGGGACCAGCCCCGTGAACGCCACCAGGTGCTCCACGGGAACGTGACCTCCATGGCCCCCAACGCCACCTACCCGGTCAACCTCACCGAGGGTCACGACACCGTCGACGCGACCCTCACCTGGACACCGTCCCCGGCGAACGCGACGGTGAACCTCTCGCTGCGCCTGACCAGCCATGGCACCGAGCTCGTGGCCGAGAACACGACCCAGACCAACCGATCCATCCATGCGCGCTGGCCGGTGCACGAGGGCCCGCTTGAGCTGGTCGTGACAGCTGATGGCCAGGGGAACTGGACGCGGATCGATCACACGATCGAGCTGGTGACGCTGGACGACCCCGACCGGTGATCCGGTCGGTTCTCTACCTGTACCGCTCGTCCATCCAGTTCAGGGCGAACGCCCAGAGCAGGATGACCAGGACCGTCACGAACCCGAAACGGAGCAGGTCAGCGCTCCGGCCGGTAGCGATGATCACACCGGCTGCCAGGATGATGGCCGCCGCGATGGCCGCCACCGAGGCCCGGATCACGTTGCGTTGCTGGCGGTCCTGGTGCTCCTCGAGGCCCTGGAGCTCCATCTGGATGGTGAACTGGTCGCGCTCGAGCTTGCGCAGGACCGAGTTCACGCGGCCCGGGGCCGACTTGACCAGCTCGGCCATCTGGATCCCGATGTCGACCAGGGCGTCCTTCTGGCGCTCCCGGTCGGTGTACCGCTGGAAGA
>CAYXGD010000418.1:0-1618 GCA_964464425.1 uncultured Thermoplasmatales archaeon | reverse complement strand
TTCGTCCTGCTGGAACGCCAGGATGGGGTCCCCCTGGTCGTGTCACCCGCCGACCCGGAGGCGTTCATCGAGGCCTACCGGGATCACCGTCGCGGTCGGTGACCTGGCCTGTTCAGGCCAACGCGTTCTCCTGACCCGAATCCTGGGTGTAGACCGTCGAGGCACCCGACGCGTCGCTGGCCTCCCGGAGGCGTGCCAGGTCGGCCCCCTCGGGCAACGCGACGATGTTGAGGTCGGCGCTCCCCCTCCTGGCCAGCAGGTCCTCGACGGCCCCTACCTGGACCTCGGTCGAGGCCGTCGGCAGGCGCGCCAGGGTGGCGATCTCCTCGAGGAACCGCTGGGCCCGCTCGGCGTCGGCCTGGTCGTCGGCCGCGGCCACGAGCTTCACCTCGGCACCCCAGTTCTGCCTGAGCTTGACGGCGGTCAGCAGAGCCAGGTCGATGCCGCCGATGTCCTCCAGGTCGATCTGCCAACCCTCGCGCGCGGTGAGCCAAACGGTCACGCGCTTGCGCCGACCCAGGCCTGCCTCGGGATGCTCCCGGTAGAGGTACACGCCCATGCCGAGCTCGCGGGCCCGAGGGATCACGGGCTCGATCCTGGCGGCGTCCTCCCGGGAGGCCGGAAGCTCCAGGAAGAGGACGGTCGGACGGAACAGCGTCCCACGGAGGGTCTGCATGGCATCGATGACGCCGTCGCTGAAGCTCGAGGCGCCCATGGCGCTGCTTGTGACGAACAGGCCCTCCTCGGAGAACGCGTGCCGGGCGTCGGTCAGCCGCTCTGTCATCTCGGTGCTCTGCCCCCGTGGGGCGATGCCGAGGATCTTCACCATGCCCTTGGGCCGAGCTAGGTTCTGGAGGAAATGGAAGTTGCGCTTGACGTGCTGCGGATCGGGGACCGGGACGAGCAGGTTGGCCCGCCAGGCCCGATCCTGGGAGCCGCGCAGGTCGCCGATCCTCTTGGCCGACCACTCGGACAGGGCCAGGAACAGGCCGCTGCGGACATCGCCGTAGGGCGCCTCCAGGGAGCGGCCGGCCAGGTAGACGTAGAGCACGACGACCAGGACCACAGCAGCCAGACCGAAGGCCGGGTTGACGATGAACATCGTCGCCACGCACCCGACGGTCCCGAGGAGCGGGATCCAGCCGGGGATCCGCATCAGGGGCCGGAAGCTGATCAGCCCGAGCTGCTGTTCGATGACGACGACCACGTTGATCATCGCGTACGTGATCAGGAAGAACATCGTCAGCAGGGGCGCGACCGCGTTCAGGTCCCGCAGCAGGAGGCCGGCCAGGACCAGGGCACCGGTGAGGAGCAGCGCCTTGCCCGGCTCGCCCCGGGCGTTGCGCTCGGCCAGCCACTTCCCTCCAGGCACGATCCGGTGGACACCCAGGGCCTCCAGGATCCGTGGGGCCCCGACCAGGCTGGCCAAGGCCGAGGAGAAGGTCGCGCCCAGGATCCCGCCGAGGACCGCCGGACCCCAGATCGACAGGTCGATCATGATGGTGTAGTTCGAGACCAGCTCGGCCGGCGTGGCCGACCGGGCTAACCAGTAGGCCAGCAGGAGGTAGATGACGAGGCTGACCCCGATGGCCGCCATGGTCCCGACCGGGATGCTCCT
>CAYXGD010000417.1:0-1626 GCA_964464425.1 uncultured Thermoplasmatales archaeon | reverse complement strand
TGGTGGCGCGAGTACCTCCAGGACCCGGGAGGCACGGGGTTCTGGCACGAGGCCTACATGCACGACGGGACCTTCGAGGCGATCTACGACGACCTGGACGAGGCCTTCGGGCTGCGCGGGTTCGCGCCGAGCAGGCCGGCCAGGGGCAGCCTGTTCACGGCCTGGCGCCGGGCCCAGCGATCCCCTGAGGAGGCCCCGGCCGACGCCCCGGTGGCCGAGGCCGAGCTCTACCCGGAGACGACCGACCGGTGAGGGCCGAGGTCACTTGGCCGTCCAGCCGCCGTCGACCGGGAACGTGGTGCCGGTGACGAACGCGGCGTCCTCGCTGCACAGCCAGACGATCGCCTGGGCGATCTCGTCGGGCGTGCCCAGGCGTCCGATGGGTTCGGCTTGCGCGTAACCGGCCTCCACCGCCTCGTCACCCCCGGTGGCGCGATCGATCATGGGTGTGTCGATCACCCCCGGGCAGACGGCGTTGATCCTGATGCCCTGGCGGGCGTAGTCCAGGGCTGCGGTCTTGGTCAGACCGTTCACGCCGTGCTTGCTGGCCACGTAGGCGCCAGCCCCCTGGAACCCGCGGAGCCCCGCGATGCTGGACACGTTGACGATGGCGCCGCCGCCGGCCTCGAGGATCGCCGGGATCTCGGCCCGCATCCCCTCGAAGACGCCGGTGAGGTTCACGGCGATCACCCTGTCCCACGCCGCCCGATCTTGCTCGGCGACCGGACCTGGGCCGCCCTCGATGCCGGCGTTGTTCACGGCGATGTGGAGGGCGCCGTAGGTCGCGACCGCGTGGTCGACGGCGGCCTGCAGGTCCTCGGCCCGGCTGACATCACAGTGGACGTAGCTGGCCTGGCCGCCGGCGTCGAGCAGGCCTTGGACGACCTCCTTGCCGGCCTCGTCCTGGATGTCCGCGCAGACGACCTTGGCGCCTGCCTGGCAGAGCGCATCGGCCGTGGCCTTGCCGATGCCGGAGCTGGCCCCTGTGATCAGCGCGACCTTGCCTGAGAGATCTGTCATCGTGGTCACCTGGCACCAGCAGAGCTGGTCACCGCTCCCCTCAGCGCGCCCGACGTGCTTGAAGCCTGGCCTGTGTCCCAGCCCCGGGACCGGGCGGCCCCGTTTTAGGGTGCGAGGTCCTTCCCGGTCCACGACCATGCCCCTTGCCGAGATCATCCGGACCGATGTGGTGACGATCGACCCGAGGAAGACCGCCCAGGAGGCCGCGCTCCTCCTCGACAAGAACAACGTGGGCTCCCTGGTCGTCACCGAGGGCGACAAGCCGGTCGGTATGATCACCGACCGGGACCTCGCGATCGAGATCGTGGCCGACGGCCGGGACCCGCACAAGGTCACCGTGGCCGATATCATGACCAGCCCGGTCCACACCGCACCCGACGACATCGGCCTGGTCGAGGCCGTGGACATCATGGCCGAGCACGCCATCCGTCGCCTCCCGGTCGTCGACGGCGACGGTCAGCTCGTCGGCCTGATCACGCTGGACGACGTGCTGACCCTGAACATCGTCGAGATGACCCTGCTGGAGGGCGTCTTGCTCGCCCAATCCAAGGTCGGCCGCAGCCGGTTCCTGCCCTGAACCCGGTCAGATCTCGAAGCTCTCGCCCA
>CAYXGD010000416.1:0-1635 GCA_964464425.1 uncultured Thermoplasmatales archaeon | reverse complement strand
CCATGAACATCATCGAGAAGAAGGGGGCGACCTACTACGCGCCCGGCGTGGCCACGGCCAACATGGCCCAGTCCATCGTCGAGAACCAGAAGCGCGTGCTGCCGACCAGCACCATCCTCGACGGCGAGTTCGGCCTCGAGGGTGTCAGCCTGGGCGTGCCGGCCATCCTGGGCCACGACGGCATGGAGGGCGTGGTCGAGGTCGACCTCTCCGACGATGACCTCAAGAGCCTCCAGGCCAGCGGCCAGAAGCTGAAGAAGACCCTGGCCGAGCTCGACCTGTAGCCTGGCCCCGTCACACCGACGACGGCGTCCCCCGTTCCGTCTGGGGACCGCGGTCGCCCTTGATATAGGGGGACGGGACGAGCCATCCGCGAGCCTGGCGTCCTGAGAGCGCCGGAGCCGCACGGAGGGACCGCGTACGGTCGAGAGCCGCTTGCTGATCACGGCGGGAGCCAGCCTATCCGCAGCGGCAGCCTTCGCCTGGGTCGCGTGGGGGCTCAGCCGCAGGCCCTACCCAAGCCACGTCCGGTGGGTCGGCCTCGGGTTCGTCACCTGGTGGGCCATGTTCGGGTTCGAGGCGTTGACCGACGGGTTGCGGGTGCTCTTGGCCGTCGGAGGCGACCCCGACGTGGCCGCGTACATGACCTTGGCCCGCCTCAAGATCGTCGCAGCTGGCATCGCTGTCTGGGGCCTGGGCTACTACGTCCTCTACCTCTGGACGGGCTCCAGCAAGTGGGCGATCCCGGTCGGGATCTTCGCGGCCTTGCACGCCTTCTACTTCCTCTTCGCCTTCGAGCTCAGGGATCCCAGCGGTGTCACCCTGGGGGACTGGGCGCCGCGGCTGGTCCTGGCCGAGCCAGGCGGCATGCTCCTCGGCTCGCTCGGGATCGTCTTCTTCTTCCTGCCACCGATGCTGCTGGCGATCGGGTTGCTGGCCCTGGTGGGCCGGTTGGACTCCCGGACGCGCCGTTTCCGCGTGGTCTCGGTCGCCGTGGTCATCCTGGTCTGGCACGCCACGCAGTTGGTGCAGGCCAACCCGGCGACCTCCGGGGACTCGCCGGTCTTCGCCATCCTGTCCCTGGCCAACGTCGCCACGGCCCTGCTGGCCTACACGACCTACTACCCGCCAAGCCTCTTCCGTGACCGGTTGGGGCTGAAGAGCCTGACGCGGGAGGCCGACCGGCCCAACAACCTGGCGTGAGTCAACGCCGCCCGCCGACCAGGGTGGCCTTGCCCTTGTCGACCAAGACGTTGGCGGTCTCGTCCGGCAGGGCGACCAGGTCCTCCTTCTCCAGCGTGTAGATCCGGAGGTCGGCCGCCGTGAACGTGGGGACGTCCTCGAGGATGCGGACGATCCGGTGCTCGCCGCCGCGCTGGGCGCGCTCGAGGACCCGGGAGCGGGCGGCCTCGACCTCCTCGCGTACGCTGTGGAACAAGTCGCGTTCCTCGGGGGTCAGGTCCTTCTCCTCGAGCTCGCCGCTCTTGGCTAGGGCGTGGGCCAGGACGCGCTTGGCCCGTAGGTCGAAGAGGTCGTTCAACGCCTCGCGGCCCCGGAACAGCTCGTCGAAGAGGATCCGAACCTCCTTGCTGCCGGGGTCCTGGCTGTGGGCCCGCTCGTACTCGTCCCGGAGCT
>CAYXGD010000415.1:0-1639 GCA_964464425.1 uncultured Thermoplasmatales archaeon | reverse complement strand
CGTCTGGAGCATGGACAACCAGGGCGGTTGGCACCCCAGCGAGGACTGGCCACCGCAGGAGGGCGCCGAGCGCCACACCTTCTACCTGGGAGATGGGATCCTCTCGCACAACGAGACAGACCACGGTGTCGCCACGCTCGCCACGCCAGCTGGCATGACCGGGCCGGATGGCGCCGGCAGCCTGACCTGGACCAGCGAGCCTCTCGGTCACGACACCCGGATCACTGGCGAGCCCAAGGTCCACTTCACCGTGACCCCGACCAGCCCCGATGGCAACCTCCGGGCCGACCTGTACGACGTCGATCCCGACGGCGAGCGCTCGCTCGTCGGTCATGGGTACATGAACCTCAAGTACGCCGGCGGCGGGGACGAGATGGAACCGGTCGTCCCGGGCCAGGAGCTCGACGTCAAGATGGAGCTCTTCCCGTTGGACGCGCTCATCCCTGCCGGCCACCAGCTCGAGCTCACCTTGGTCCAGGGGTCCCCTGTGCCGCGACCGGCCGGCCCGATGCAGGTCCACTGGGGCGAAGGGTACGGGAGCGGGATCATCTACGAGGACATCCATGGGTACGCGACCGGGCTCCCGTGGACCACCGATGAGGGCCCGTCCTCCACCGGGAACCAGGCCCAGGAGGGCACCGGGAGCGGGCTCGAGGCACCGAGCGGCGGTCTCCCGCTGGGCTGATCGCCTGGATCTCGGCGGCTGCGTGACCCCGATCCTTCAGGCCTCGCTAACCGGGCGGCTCGCGTCAGCGTAGCACCGCTCGCATGAGAACCCGGGGATCTCATCAGCCAAGAGGTACCACACGCCGGCGATCGGTCGCTCTTCCCCGCAGCTGCCGCACACCCTCGTCTTCGTCACTCGATGACCTCATCTTGGCCGCCTATCGGAGGTGATATTTGACCGTTGCTCCGGGGCCGCCGGCGTGGATGCGTCGCGTGTCCGAGCCCGGCTGCCCGGGTCACCCTCGCCCTTGGGTCATCCGGCGGGCATCGGCCAGGATCTCGCCGTGGTCGAAGGCCAGGTCCGGCAGCGCGTCGAGATCGAACCAAGCGGCTTCCGCAGCGTCGTCCCCACCGTCGACCTCGGGGACACCCTCGATGTCGGGCAACGCGCACAGGTAGGTGATGCTCACGATGTGACCCCTTGGATCCCGGTGGGGGTCGCTGTAGACCCCGACCAGGTCGACGACGTCGATGTGGTCGACGCCCAGACCGGTCTCCTCGTTGAGCTCCCGCTTGACAGCGGCTTCGGTGGTCTCGCCGACCTCGACGAACCCACCGGGGATGGCCCACTGGCCCTTGGCCGGCTCCTTGGCACGCTGGACGAGCAGGACCTGGCCATGGTGGAGGAGCACGGCGTCGGTGGCCATGCCTGGGGTCTCGTAGCCGCGGGAGGTGAACCGCATCGGTCAGCCAACGGCCATCGAGTTGAAGAAGCCATGGTCCGGGAGCTTGAGGGGCCCGTCGGATCTCGACATCGGGAACGGGGGAGGGCATCCCGGTGACGAGCCTGGCAGGGGGTAGCTTACAGGCACCGCGGGTCGGGGCAAGGCCCCGCAACAGCTGGAAGGGTCGTCTGTTGGTCGCAGGATCCTGGGGGGTCCCCCGGGCGGCTCCCTGGCCCCCGAGGGCCCGC
>CAYXGD010000414.1:0-1640 GCA_964464425.1 uncultured Thermoplasmatales archaeon | reverse complement strand
GCGACGACCCGGAGAAGTACCGCGACGACGAGGAGGTCGAGGCCTGGAAGCGCCGCGACCCCCTGTCCCGGTTCTCGAAGTTCCTGGTCGTCGAGGGGATCGCTGAGCCCAGCGATCTGGAGACGATCCACGACGAGATCGATCGGGAGCTGGACACAGCCATCGAGGCCGCCGAGGCGGCCGAGCCGCCGGACCTGGGGAGCATGGTCGAGGACGTCTACGCGACCGTCCCTTGGCACCTTCAGGAACAGATCACCGACCTGCGACGGACCGTGGAGGACTGAGCATGGTCTTCGAGTTCAAGATGCCGGACATCGGCGAGGGGATCCACGAGGGCGAGATCGTCGAGTGGCTGGTCAGCGAAGGCGACCAGGTCGACGAGGATCAGGACATCGTGGAGGTCATGACCGACAAGGCCACGGTCCAGATCAGCTCCCCCAGGGCCGGCACCATCCAGGAGATCCGGTTCCAGGAGGGCGACGTGGTCGACGTCGGCGACGTGTTCGTCGTCATCCACGTCGACGGTGAACCCGCCGCCACCGACACCGAGACCAGCGAGACCACCGAGACGCCCGAACCGCCGGCCACCGAGGAGGACGACGTCCAGGCGCCGGCCGAGACCGTCGAGGCCACGGGTTCTGCGAGCTCCAACGGGGGCCCCAAGCGCACCCCGCAAGGCGTGCTTGCACCGCCGTCGGTCCGGATCGAGGCCCGCAAGCAGGGCATCGACCTGACCGAGGTCGAGGGCTCCGGTCCCGGCGGCCGGATCCAGATGGCCGACCTGGAGGACCACAAGAAAAGGCCCGCCGATCGGCCCCGCCAAGCCGGAGGTCGGCTACAGGCGGGTGGCCTCGTCCAGGGGTTCGACCTGCGATCGATCGATCGGTCGGATGCCCGGAGCGTGGAGCTCGTCCAGGCGCCGGCCAGCTCCCCGCGGGCCACGGCGGCCCGGGCCAAGGGCTTGCAGGCCCACTTCTCGTACGTGCTCTCGCTGCCGGCCGACCGGCTGGTGCGCGCCGTCGAGGAGGCCCAGGAGCTGGCCGCCGAGCACAAGGTGACCATCGACGACGAGGCCTTCATCGTCAAGGCCGTGGCCCAGGCGCTCACCGAGCACCGGCGCTGCAACGCCTTGATCGATGAGGAGGCCCAGGAGCTGGTGATCCCGGGGAGCGTCAACCTGGCCGTGGCGCGGCACCAGGCCGACGGCTTGGAGCTGGTCACGGTCCCATCGGCCGACAGCGCAGGGATCATCGACATCGCGCAGGCCCTCGACGGCGACGTCGACAGCGACGCCCAAGCCACGGCGAGCATCACCACGCTGGGAGGGCTCGGGGGCTACGCCTCGACCCCGGTCCTGATCCACCCGCAGGTCACGGCCGTCACGGTCGGGGCGCTCAAGGACGTGGCTCGCCACGAGGACGGGGAGCTGGTGGTGGGCAAGGAGCTCACCCTATCGTTCAGCTTCGACCACCGGTACGTCGATGGGTACGACGGCGCGGTCTTCGCCAAGGCCGTGGCACGGCTGCTCGCCGACCCCAGCGGGCTCCTCCTGGGCACCCGGTGAACTTATCTACCAGATCCCTGGCCTTTCAAGCAGGCCGGGGTCGGCAGGGGTAGCCTTTTGGTCCCAACGCGCAGAG
>CAYXGD010000413.1:0-1640 GCA_964464425.1 uncultured Thermoplasmatales archaeon | reverse complement strand
ACCAGGTCTTCGTCGGCAGCTGCACCAACGCCCGGCTCGAGGACCTGCGCGTCGTGGCCACCATCCTCGACGGCGAGGAGACCGCCAGGGACACGCGCCTGCTCGTCTACCCGGCCAGCACCAAGATCTACAAGCAAGCCATGGCCGAGGGCATCGCCGAGATCATCACCGACGCCGGCGGCGTCTTCAACCCGTCCAGCTGCGGGGCCTGCTTCGGCGGCATGGGCGGCGTGCTCGACGAGGGCGAGGTCTGCGTGAGCACCAGCAACCGGAACTTCCCCGGCCGCATGGGCCACGTCGAGAGCCTCTCCTACCTGGTCAGCCCGGCCACGGCAGCCTGCACGGCGATCGCTGGAGAGCTCGTCGATCCCCGAGATTTCTTGTCCTCCAGCCGGTGGGCCGAGGTCGCCCGCTTGAGCGAGGAAGGCATGGAAGCCCCGGCCTAGGGCCAAGCATCCTTGGACCGGCGACCCGCCGAGAGCTCCATCGCGACCTGGGCCACGCAGGCCCCAAGGCGACATGCTAAAGACCCGTGCGTCGGTGGATAGGAGACGATGGGGGACCCGGCAGCGCCCACGATCACCACCCTGGACATAGGCTTCGTCAACGCCTTCCTCGTCCAGGGTCAGCGCCCGGTCCTGGTCGACACCGGCATGCCCGACCACGTCGACGACATCGTCGAGAAGCTCGCCGAGCAGGGGGTGGCGCCCGAGGACCTCTCGTTGATCCTCCTGACCCACGGCCACCAGGACCACTTCGGCGGCGCCGCCGGCCTCAAGGCGCTCACCGATGCCCCGCTTGCCGTCCACCAGGCCGACGCCGAGGCCGTCCGAACCGGGCAGAACCCGCCGCTCCACCCCACCGGGGTCATCGGTCACCTCATGAAGCCACTGACCGGCGGCGACGACGCCCAGCCCATCGAACCCGACATCCTCCTCGAGGGCCACGAGCCCTTGGATCGGTTCGGGATCCACGGCCGGATCCTGCCGACCCCGGGCCACACCCCGGGCTCGATCAGCCTGGAGCTGGAGAGCGGCGACTGCCTGGTCGGTGACCTGATGGCCCGGTCGATCCGCAAGACGACCCCCGGCCTGCCGCCGTTCGCCGACGACGTGGACGAGATCCGGGAGAGCGTCCGTCAGCTCCTCGACCGCAAGCCCCGGCGGATCTACGTCGGCCACGGCGGACCGTTCGACCCGGACGCGGTGGCCCGCAAGCTCCTTTGAGCGCCCGCCGACAGCGGCCGGTCGGAGCCGCCCGAGCCTACCCCCACCGGGCCAGCCAGCCCTCCCCGTTGGGCATGGCGCTGGCATCCACCGCGCGCTCGAGATCCTCCAACGGCACCGGGACCCGGCGGAGATCGACCGACAGCTCCCCGGCCTCGTGCTCCAGCACCGCGTACTGGGCGCACAGCGACCAACGCGCCACCGATCCCTTGGCATCCCGCTGGAAGGGCATCCCGACGCTCCCCGGGTTGAGCAGCAGCGTGCCGTCGAACCAGCGAGCCACCTGCTCGTGGGTGTGGCCGAAGGCGACCACGCCCGCCCCGATCTCGCCGAGCATCTCTGCCAGATCGTCCCCCGGCGTCTGGCCGAAGATCGGCACCACGTTGGAGCCCGGCGAGGCGTGGCAGCAGTAGA
>CAYXGD010000412.1:0-1657 GCA_964464425.1 uncultured Thermoplasmatales archaeon | reverse complement strand
TGGCCTCGGCCAGGTGCTGGACGTCGGCCTGGTCCATCTCCAGGTGGAACTGGAGACCCAGGACGTGGTCCTCGTAGGCGAAGGCCTGGCTCGCGCAGACCTCGGTGCTCGCCAGGTTGACCGCGCCGTCGGGTGGTTGGAACGTCTCGCCGTGCCAATGCAGGACCTCCTGCCCGTCGGCCAGGTGCTGGCCGAGGGGGTGATCGGCGGCGGCCTCGGTGGTCTCGATCGGGCCCCAACCGATCTCGGCGTGGTCGGCGGGGAGGACCCGGCCCCCGAGGACCTCTGCGATGAGCTGGGCGCCCAGGCAGACGCCCAGGGTCGGGATGCCGGCCTCGATGGCCTCGGCGATGAGCGCCTTCTCGTCGGCCAGCCACGGGTGGTCGTCCTCGTCGTGGGCGCTCATGGGCCCGCCGAGGACGACCAGCCCATCGACGTCGTCCAGCTCCGGGAGGGGCTCGGCGTGGTGGAGCTGGGTGCGGGCCAGCTTGATCTGGTTCTGCAGGGCCCACCAGCCGATGTGGCCGGGGCCCTCGAAGGCGGCGTGCTGCAGGGCGTGGAGCCGGCGGTCCATCGGTGTCGGGAACGGGCCCGTGCCACTTGGTTCCAGCTATCCGGTCGACAGAGTCATGGCTTGGCGGGCTCGAACCAGGCATCGAGCAGGTTCTGGAGGCGCTGGTGGGCCTCCCGGAACCGGTCGGGTGGCTCGATCATCTCCGAGACCTGCTGGACGAAGGGTCCCTCGGTCTCGACATCCTCGGGTCTCGCGGCAGCCAGGCGGGAGACGTCCGAGGGGCCCAAGCCCAGGTCGAACTGGAGGGCGAGCACGTTGCCCTCGTACGCGAAGGCCTGGTGGGGGGCCATCTCGGCCGTGGCCAGGGCCGTGGCCGCCGGGGGCAGGTCGATGGCCAGGCGGGACCAGTGGAAGGCCTCGAAGATCGACGGCAGGAACGACATGGCCTCGTGGGCTTGACCGGCCTCGGTCAACTCGACCGGGTACCAGCCGACCACAGGAGCCTTGGCCTCGTGGGTGCCGCCACCGAGGAGGTGGGCCAGCAGCTCAGCGCCGCGGGCAACCCCGAGCACCGGCAGCCCGTCCTCGATGGCTTGGGTGAGGAACACGCGTTCCTCCTCGAGCCAGGGGTAGCCCTGGTCGTCGTTGGGTCTCTCGGGCGCTCCGATGATGGCCACGCCGTCCAAGGCCTCCACATCCGGGAACTTGTCGTCCTTGGCCGGGATGGTCCCGGTCACCTCCAAGCCCTCGCGCAGGGCCCACCACCCGATGTGCCCGGGCTCGGTGTAGGGCAAGTGCTGGACGATGTGGAGACGTGGCGCCACATGTACCCGTTAGTGCTCAAGACCCATAGGGTTGGTGTGAGCCGGTCACCCGGGCGCCCCGTCCTGCCGGATGGTCCGGCGGGGACTGTATCGGGGACCCAGCAAGGGGCCTCGACGGGTCTGCACCCGCCTCTGGCGGGTGCCCGAGCCATGGGTCGCTCGCGGCCGCCGTTCCTCTTTCCTTGAGGTTCCTCTTTCCGGCGGCCGCGAGGCACCGATGGCTCAGGGAAGAGGAAGGTCAGCTGATCGTGATCCGCTCGCCTTCGACCATGTAGTGGATCTTCTCGGCCATCTTGCAGGCGTTGTCCGCGCACCGCTC
>CAYXGD010000411.1:0-1660 GCA_964464425.1 uncultured Thermoplasmatales archaeon | reverse complement strand
TCCCGTCGAAGCTCTCGACGGTGACGTGCTCGGGGGCAAGGCGCTCGAACGGTCCCGCGAGATCGGTCGGCCACTCGCTACCGTCGGCGCAGGGCCAAGGGTGCTGGCAGGCCGGGAAGGGCCGAGCGTCGGTTTCGGTCGGGTCGGCGGGTGAGGCCGGCGTCTGGTCCAGGCACCCGGCAAGTGCCGGGGTCAGCAGGATCAGGAGGGTGGCCAGCACCCACCGTGTCCTCATCCGAGCATCGCCGCCAACCGTTCGGCCTGGGTCGCGAGGCTCGTGATCCAGGCCTCTGTCTCGACCGTTCCCCCGTCCCGGGCGCGATCCTCGGGCAGCTGGTAGGTGATGTCCAGGGTGACCTCGTAGTCGCCGCTGGCTGCTTCCTGGCTGCTGGTGTCGAGGATCAGCATCCAGTCCCCCATCTCGGGGGTACCGTCCCGACCGATCCAGACGGGTTCGCCGAGCGGGACCTCGTCGCCGTCGTCGTCGGTCAGGGTGACATCGTCACCCGGGTCGTGCAGCGGGCTCGCGCTGTCGTGGGCGTAGGCCACCTCGACGATGGCCGGACCATCGCCGATGAACAGCTCCTCCTCGACGTGCTCACCGAACGTGTCGTACGAGCCATCGAGGGTGTAGCTGAGGTCCGCAGCGAAGCTGGCGTCCGCCTGGCCGACCGTCCCGGCGGGACCTGCAGCCAGCAGCTGGACCCGGTAGAGGCCGGGGAACTTGGGGGTGTAGGTGACGGTCTGGCCCTCCAGACGGTCGGGCCCGATCTCCCAGATGTAGCTGGTGCCTTCTGGAGCACCGTCGACCTGGGCGGTCAGTGTGACGCTCTGCTTCCGGTCGGTGGCCACGCGTCGGGTCGAGAGGTTCACAGCCGTCTCGACGGCGTCGGGGCGCTCGGGGAGATCCTCAGCGGTGCTGGTGCCGACCAGCTCCTCGGTGGCCGAGATGCTGCCGCTGACCCCGCCCCCAGCGAACGTGACCTCGAAGCTATCCTGGATGATCCAACCGGCGGTCGGCGCGTACCAGTAGGTGTACTCGGCCTGGTCGTCGGGATGCTCGGGATCCTGCAAGGTGATCCGGAAGGCATCGATCTCGCCCATCTCGGTCTCCAGGGTCTCCTGGCCCTGGACCGTGGCCATCGTGTCGTCGACCTCCCCCCACTCCGGGCCCAGGACCCGCCAGGAGCTCCCCTCCTTGAGCGGGAAGTCGAGCAGGTAGCGCTGGCCCCAACCCTGGGCGCACGCTTGGGTGCCGTTCAGGGGCGGCTCGTCGCAGTCGTCTTCGTCCAGCTCGACCACGAAGCTGAGGTCCTCGCGGCTGATATGGAACGCGTCGACGAACACCTCGCCATCGGTCGAGCGGGCCACGGTGTAGACCGGGTGCCCGTTCACGGTCTCGTCGTCGGCCACGACCCGGAGCCAGTGCTCCTCGACCTGGCTGGCCTGGGTCGGCGGGATCGAGCCCATACCTGGCAGGCGCTGGTCGTAGGAGATGTCGGTCGTCGTCCTGCCTCGGTAGTGCCAGGTGTCGCCCACGTCCCAGTCGGGGGCTGTGGCGCCGACGACGTTGGGCGCGGCGACCAGCATCCCTGCCACCAGGAACACGAGCCCCAGGCCGAGGGTGACGATCTGCTGGGTCCCCAGGTCTCGGATGCGT
>CAYXGD010000410.1:0-1662 GCA_964464425.1 uncultured Thermoplasmatales archaeon | reverse complement strand
TGTTCACAGGGTCACCTCAGAAGGTCGGCAGGTAGCTGGTGAAGCGGGCGATCGCACCGGTGAAGACGAAGATGCCGAGCAGGATCAGGATCACGCCACCGGCGATCTCGACGTACCGGGTGGCCTGGGTGTGGCGCCGGAGGAAATCGGCCCCTTTGTCGGCGGTGACGCCGAGCACCAGGAAGGGGATGGCCAGGCCAGCGGCGTAGGCGCCGAGCAGGAGGCCGCCCTGGGCGGTGCCGCCGCCGACGCCGGCCAGGATCAGGATCGAGCCGAAGACGGGGCCGACGCACGGGCTCCAGCCGACGCCGAAGGCGGCACCCAGGAACAGCGCTCCGGTGACCGGGCCCAGGAAGCTGGGTGCCTGACCGTGGAACCGCACCTCGCGGTCGAGGAACGGGAGCTTGAGCAGACCGGTCATGTAGAGGCCGAAGACGATGATCAGGGCCCCGCCGATCCGCTGGACCCAGGTCTCGGCGGCGCGGAAGGCCATCGAGCTGCCCACCGTCCCGATCAGCAGGCCCAGGATCACGAACGCGATGGCGAACCCGGTCACGAAGGCGACGGTGAGAGACAGCCGTCGCCGTCGGCTGGCCCCGGCGCCGCCGGTCACGAAGGCCAGGTAGCCTGGGATGACCGGTAGCACGCACGGGGCGAAGAACGACAGCAGCCCGGCGCCGAAGGCGATCGCGCCGGTGACCGGGTCGCTTGCCATCGGATGAAGGGGGCGGTCCAGGCCCTAAAGACGTTTACCCAGATCTCTTCCAGATGTGGACCACCCAGGTCCCCTGGCAGGCCCCGTGGTCGCCAACCGCCATGCAGGCGCCGACCTGCAAGCCTGGTAGGATGCGGGCCAGATCTGGGTCAACGCTCTTCAACCCCGGACCAGGACCTCGAGACCATGCGCAACAAGGCGTTGTGGCTATGGACCGCCGCTATCGTCAGCCTGATCGTGATCGCGGTCGCCTGGAACCTCCTGGCCCCCAAGCAGAGCACCCAGGTCGACCAGGCCTTCGACCCGGGGGCCAGCGGTGCTCCCCAGGCCGGTACCGCGGCCATGGATGACGATGGATCGATGGCCGGCGACGGCAACGCCTCCATGGAAGGCGAGGGTTCGATGGGCGAGCAGGAGGAGGGGCAGCCCTCGGCCACGGCGTTGAAGGCCGGCTCGTTCGAGGGGGCCGATCGGTACCACCACGTCTCCGGCACGGTCACGCTCTACCGGCTGGAGGATGGCTCCCCTCTGCTCCGCTTCGAGGACTACGACGCCACCGCCGGGCCCGACGTCTACGTTTACCTGACGCCTGGCGATCCGGAAGGCTCCGACGTCGAGGCCGAGGGGCTCAGGGTCCTGGTGCCCGGTGGGGCCGAGGACGGCCAAGCGACCCTGCGGGGCAACTTCAACGTCCCGCTGCCCGACCACGTCGACCCCGATGACTGGTCCGGCGTGGCCATCTGGTGCGAGGACTTCAACGTCCTGTTCGGTGGGGCCAGCCTGACCCCGGCAGCCTGACGGTTGGACCGAGTGGAGAAGAGGAAGATGGGCGGCGCCGGGCCGATCGCGCCGGTCAGGCGTCCTCGAACTTGGCGTCGTGGCGTCCGTTGGTGATCTCCTGCTGGACGCGCTGGATGGGCTTGCCCTCGCAGGTGATCCCCATGGAC
>CAYXGD010000409.1:0-1665 GCA_964464425.1 uncultured Thermoplasmatales archaeon | reverse complement strand
ACAGCTTGCGGGACACGCTCAACAAGATCGCCCGAGCCGGGCGTATCGACGACGACCTCGTCAAGGAGATCGTCCGCGACATCCAGCGGGCGCTCCTGAAGGCCGACGTGAACGTCAAGCTGGCCCTGCAACTGACCCGCTCGATCCAAGAGCGGGCGCTCAACGAGAAGCCGCCGGCCGGCGCCAGCCCCCGCGAGCACGTCGTCAAGATCGTCTACGAGGAGCTTGTCGAGGTCCTCGGCGAGCACCGGGAGCTCCCGCTCAAGAAGCAGACGATCATGCTGGTCGGTCTCTACGGCCAAGGTAAGACCACCACGGCCGGCAAGCTGGCCAAGCACTTCCAGAAGAAGGGCCTGCGCGTCGGCCTGATCGCCGCGGACGTGCACCGGCCAGCGGCCTACGACCAGCTCAAGCAGATCAGCGAGCAGGTCCAGGCTCCCTTCTACGGGGACCCGGATGCCGGTGAGGACGATGCCCCTCGCGTCGTCGAGGAGGGCCTCGAGGAGCTCGACAAGAAGGTCGACGTGAAGATCGTCGACACGTCGGGCCGTCACTCCCTGGACGACGCCCTCGTCCAGGAGATGGAGGAGGTCTTCGCCGTCGCGAACCCCGACGAGAAGCTCCTGGTCATCGACGCGACCGTCGGCCAACAGGCCGGCCCCCAGGCTCAGACGTTCGACGAGGCCGTCGACGTCAGCGGGGTCGTGCTCACCAAGATCGACGGCTCGGCCAAGGGGGGTGGCGCGCTCTCTGCGGTCAGCGAGACCGGTGCGCCCATCGTCTTCGTCGGGACCGGTGAGGGTCTGGCCGACCTCGAGGTCTTCGATCCGCCCCGGTTCATCTCACGCCTCCTCGGCATGGGCGACATCCAGACCCTGCTCGAGCGGGCCGAGGAGGCCGTGGGCGACAAGGAGGACGCCGAGGAGACGGCCAAGAAGATCCTCTCCGGCCAGTTCACCCTCCACGAGCTGCGCGAGCAGATGGACATGCTCTCCAACATGGGGCCGCTGTCCAAGATCGCCGACATGATCCCGGGGATCGGCGGCATGCAGCAGAACCTTCCCAAGGGCCACATGGAGCAGTCCCAGGCTCAGATGGAGAAGTTCAAGGTCATCATGGACTCGATGACCGACGAGGAGATGAGCGACCCCTCCCTCGTCAAGGGCAGCCGCCTGCGACGGATCGCCATGGGTAGCGGCCGTGAGCCCAAGGAGGTCAAGGAGCTGCTGAAGTACTACGAGATGTCCAAGCGGGCGATCAAGGGCTTCTCAGGCAACCGCAAGATGCAGAAGCGGCTGATGAAGCAGCTCGACTTCGGCGACTTGCCCGGCGACCTGCAGCCCTGAGGCCTGCGGGCCCTCGCACAGGCCGAGCCCCGCTGGGAGCGATGCCATCGAGACCCTCCGGCAGCCGTGCTGGTAGCTAGCAGGGGACCTGTGGGTGGCTCGACCCGGCCTAGGCCTTGGATCGCCTGTAGACGACCGACCCGTTCTCGTAGCGCTCGACGAGGCCAGCCTCGGTGAGCTTGTTGAGGTGGAAGTGGATCGAACCCGGGTTAGCGTCAAGCACGTGGGCCAGGTCGACCAGGGAGAGCGAGCGGGTCTCCAGGAGCTCGACGATGCGGGCCCGCTTCGGGTTGCGGAGCAGATGCTCGGTGATGGCCTC
>CAYXGD010000408.1:0-1670 GCA_964464425.1 uncultured Thermoplasmatales archaeon | reverse complement strand
GACAACCTCATCGGCTACTCCGGCACAGGCGCGGCCCACATCCTCATCGAGGACAGCGTCTGGCGCCGCAACGCCGCCGGCATCGTGCCCAACGTCCTGCCCCAGGAGCCTGTCCCCCAGACCAACCTGATCATCAAGGACAACCTGGTCGAGGACAACAACAACCAGGCGGCCACCGACAAGTGGACCTTCAGCGGCGGCATCCACGTGCCCAGCGGTCTGGGCATCGTGCTCGCCGGCGGTATCGACGACCTGGTCACCGAGAACGTCGTCCGCGACCACCACCGTGGCGGGATCGTCATCGCCTTCCTGTTCACCGAGCCGAGCCTGAACCGGGTCGTCGACAACACCGTCTCCGACAACGGTGTCGACATCCTGTGGGACGGCGGCGGCGTGAACAACTGCTTCGAGGGCAACACCCATCCCGACGGAAGCCCGGCCTCGTTCGATGCAGGGACCGTCTGGAACACCGCAGCCACGCTGCCTGACTGCAGCACGCCCAACGCTGGTGCGCCCGACCCGTTCCTGATGGAGCGCCTGGTCACGCTGCTCGTCTTCGACTGCGAGCCGGACGAGTTCCACGCGAACCCGGCCAGCGCGCTCGACGACGCCGGCGCGTGCGACGAGCACGCGACGGGCCTCTGAGTCGGTCACGGGGCCGCTTCCGGCCCCTCCCCTCTCCCTTTCCTCTTCTCTTCCTCTCGGCGCCTCAGTCGCCCCTGGGTCCTCCCGCCGCGTCGGGCGCCCCGGCCGGCGCTCGATCCTCGTCCGCCACGGGGCCACCTATCTCGTCTGGCTCCTCGCCGAACGTAAGGATCATGGCCAGGACCAGGAGCGAGAGGAAGATGATCCCGGCGAACCAGCTCGAGCGGGCGTGGTAGTCCTCCATGGTCACCAGCAAGCCCCACTCGTCCACGAAGATCCCTAGCCCCAAGCCGTAGAGGACCGCGACGATCCGCCGCGAGATGCTCGGGTGGAAGAGGCTGATCCAGCCGGCGACGACCAGGAGCAGGAACCCGTAGAAGAAGTGGTGGATGTGGTACCCGCCCACCCAGAGCTCGCGGACGGGTAGCCCAGCCGCGCTCCCGCTGGTGCCGCCACCGCTGGTCGCGATCCCGGACAGGACGACGATCGCGCGGGCGCCCACGAACCCAGCCACGAAGGATCCCGTGGCCAGGAACCCGAGGAGCATGCGCTCGCGCAGATGGTGGGGATGACCGTCGCGGCGTCTGGCCCGAACCTCGGAGGCCACGAAGAGGCCCACGGCTGCGACGGTCAGCACCCCACCGTAGAGGATGACCAGCTGTTGGGAGTCCAGGCCCAGCAGCTCGATCAGGTCCAGCACCAGGTTGGGCGCGTAGCGGAAGGCCAGATCCAGGACCCACAGCGGCGAGATCAAAGCCGAGAGGAGGAACGTGAGCCCGATCGAGAGGAACAGGAGCGTCACCCCCCGGGAGACCGTCCAGGGATCCCGCAGGTAGGCAGCGAGCTTCCTGGACCAGGCGCGGAGCTTGGACATGGCAGGTGTCCTCCCTGTATCGTGACAGCCTGGGTATGGGTGTTGGGGGTCGCGGGTCGAAGAACGGTCGTACCGGGGCTCGGGATCGAACTGCGTTCGAACCTGGCCGGAGCTGCGGGATCTACTGTGTCGAAGATAGCCCGGCCAGGAT
>CAYXGD010000407.1:0-1674 GCA_964464425.1 uncultured Thermoplasmatales archaeon | reverse complement strand
CTCCAGCAAGCCCACGGCGGTCAAGCCGTCGAGCTCGAGCGCACCGAGGACGGCCGACCAGTCCCGGTGGAGGCCCCCGGCAGCGTGAGCATCACCCACGGGCACGGCCTGGCCATGGCCACCGCCGACGCCGAGCAGCAAGTCGGCGTGGACCTGGAACGCATCGAGGCCCGAGACGAGGCCTGGCTCGAGCAGACCTTCACACCGGAAGAGCTCGCCGAGATCGAGCAGGCCTGCCTGGATCAGGCCACCGGCGCCACCGTCGGCTGGACGCTCAAGGAGGCCGCCGCCAAGGCCATCGGCATCGGCCTCACCGTGCCCTTCGAGGACCTGCAGATCGTCGAGATCGGCGACGGGACGGCCACCGTCCAGACGCCCGACGGCCGTGTCTCGCTCTGCTGGAACCAGCTCGAGGGCCTGGCCGTGGCGGTCGGTTGGCGCTCAGCCTGACTCGGCCATGTCGATGTCCCCGTCGGCATCGATCGACCAGGCCGGTTCTTCTCCTCTCAGGCACAGCCGGGGAACCAGGCAACCCATAAATAGTAAGATGGTCTTACTATCTTACCATGTCTGAGGTCGAGACGACGCGCGTCTCCACCCGTGGTCAGGTGGTCATCCCGCAGTCCGTGCGGGAGAAGGTCCACCTGGAGCCGGGCCAGCTCTTCGTCGTGTACGGGGAGGGCGACACGATCGTCCTCAAGAGGATCAAGACCCCTGACGCCGAGGAGATGGAGCGCCTTCTGGCGTGGGGCCAGAGCTACGCAGACCGTGAGAGCATCACCAGAGAGGACGTCGAGCGCGCGATCGCTGAACTCCGGGAGGAGGCGTCGTGACGCTGCGCCTTCCTCCAGATGACCGAGCTCGGTCGTCGCGGGCCCACGGTCGGTGGGTGACGCCTAGCGGGGTGCAGGGTTGAGGGTCCTCCTCGATACCAACGTGCTCGTCAGCGCGTTCTTCTGGGACGGCAACGAACGGGCCGTCCTTGAGGCATGCATCGACGGGGAGCACGATCTCGGGACCTCGGTCTTCATCCTCAACGAGCTTGGTCGTGTCCTCCGTGAGAAGTTCGAGGTCTCGGCCGGAAGGGTCGCGGGCTACATCGGCCAGCTCGTCGCCTTAGCCCAGGTCGTCGATCCGGACCCCCATCTCGACGTCATCGAAGAGGACCCTCCTGACAACCGGATCCTTGAAGCCGCGCTGGCCCTCCAGGGCACGTCATCGTCAGCGGAGACTCCGACCTCCTGGGCCTCAAGCGGTTCGAGGGCATCGAGATCCGCCAGGCCTCGGAGACCCTGCACGGTTGACGGGGCGTCTGCGACCTCCTTTCTGGAGGGCCTGGCCGTGGCCGTCGGTTGGCGCTCAGCCTGACCCGGCCATGTCGACGTCCCCGTCGGCATCGATCGACCAGGCTGGGTTCCAGGCGATCTCCCACCGGTGACCGTCGGGGTCGGCCACGTACCCCGACCGACCGCCCCAGTCCCGGTCCGTGGGGTCGACGAGCACGCGCCCGCCGGCGTCGCTGATCCGATCGACGACCTCGTCGACCTCCGCCTTCTCCCGCACGTTGTAGGCCAGGGCCTGGCCGCCGGGGGAGAGCTCCCCCTCGTCGACGCCGAGCTCCTCGGCGAACAGGTCGCGCCGGTAGAGCGAGAGGACCAGGCCGTTGAGCTGGAA
>CAYXGD010000406.1:0-1678 GCA_964464425.1 uncultured Thermoplasmatales archaeon | reverse complement strand
GAGCCGCAGAAGCGAGCCGACCGTGAGCGTCTCGAGGTTACGGGAGCGGCTACGCGAGCGACCGGAACCTCGAGCTCCCGTCCCCTGCTGCAGCACAGCACCGAAGCGGTCCTCAGACCGAACGAACCAGCAGCCCGGACGATCGTGCCACATAGGCTGCTGGTTCGTGTAGGTCTTGAAGGCGACCGAGCGACCCCCAACGGGCGGAGCGAGGTCACCTTCAAGTTGCACCGCTGCAGCACAGCACCGAAGCGGTCCTCAGACCGAACGAACCAGCAGCCCGGCTGCGTCGGCGTCCCACGAGCCCTCCCCCCCCCCCTCCCACAGGCCGGCCGCGCATCGCCCGCCCAACAAAGCTTTTCTACCATCCCCCCGGCTCCTGGGTCATGCGAGCCTGGCTTCTAGCCGTCCTCCTCGTCGCAGCACCGGCGCTGACCGGATGCCTCGGCGCGTTCGATGACGACGCCGATACGAGCAAGAACAGCGTCACCGGTCTTGCCGACGGCCTCCTGGCCCAGGAGACCCAGCGCTGGACCGACCCCCTGACCGCACCGCATCCTGACTTCGGGTACCCGACCCTCACCACGGTCCCCGAGGATGCGCCGGCTTGGTGGCAGCCCATCGACGGGAAGGCCTTGCCCAGCGAGATCGCCGGGATCGAGCCCGTGGCCGAGACCACCGATGCGATCGACGGTGGCAGCGGCATCGCCTTGTTCGGCAGCCTGGCCATCGTCTCCGGCAGCACGTCCACCATCGTCGACATCAGCGACCCGGCCAACCCTGCGGTGCTCTCCGAGATCGACGTGAGCACGCGGGACGCCGATACCATCGCCTACCCGGACGGCCGCCTGGTCGCGATCTTCGCCACCGGCAGCGGTATCCTGCCTTACTACGACATCACCGACCCCACCGATCCCCAACAGCTCGGCGAGCTGGAGCCGACGGACGGCACCCACAACGTCGCCGTGGTGCCTGGCACGCCGATCGTCTACAACAGCAACAGCGCCGGTTCGGGCTTCCCCGTCGGTAGCCACACCGCCGACGACGCCCCCGGCATCACCGAGATCTACGACCTGACCGACCCCGAGGCCCCCGTCCACGTCCAGGACTGGAACAACGGGTTCGGCTGCCACGACATCACGTTCTACAACGCGCCCTCCGAAGGCAAGCTCAGGGCCTACTGCGCCGGCATCCAGATGACCCAGATCTGGGACACCCAGGACCCGCTCAACCCTGAGGTCATCACCAACGTGCCCGTGCACCACGGCAACCCCGACCTGCCCAGCGGTGAGGTGCCCCTGGTCCTGTTCAGCCACCTGGCCATGGTGAACGACGACGCCAGCGTCCTCATCGTCGGCGACGAGACCGGCGGCGGCGCGGCCCCCGGCTGCGATGGCCCCGGCGCCCTCGGGAACCTGTGGTTCTACGACATCAGCGACGAGGAGAACCCTGAGCTCATGAGCTGGTGGAGCCCGACCCCGCCGGCTCTGACCACGGCTACCCAGGGCAACGCGGCCACGTGCACCGCGCACTTCGGCCGGCTGATCCCCTCGGAGGACAGGGACCTGCTGGCCATGGCCTTCTACGGCGCGGGTGTCACCATCCTCGACTTCACCGATCCCGCCAGCGTCCAGCTGGTCGATCAGTGGAACCAGGGCACCAACACCTGGGACGTCTG
>CAYXGD010000405.1:0-1687 GCA_964464425.1 uncultured Thermoplasmatales archaeon | reverse complement strand
CGGCCTCCTTCTCCAGCTCGTCGACGATCTCCTTGAGGCAGTCGTGGAGGCTGACGAGCTCCGGGTTCTGGAGCAGGCGCTCGACCGAGCGCTTGACCACGGGCCCGCTGAGCTCATCGACGAACTCCTTGACGTGCTCGCCGGTGAGCAGGTTGAAGCCCAGGCGCTCGTGCGGGAGCAGCGAGGAGAGGAAGACGTCGGGTCGGTCGATCTCGGACCAGCCGTCGTCGACCTGTTCCTCGACGGTGAGCTCGCTCTCGGGCGAGGTCGACCAGTCGATCCTCCGCTCGACACGGTAGGTGCCCTTGCCCTCGACCTCGAGGATCGCCTCAGCCCGCCCCCCTTCCATGTTCCGGAAGCGGTGGTGGTTGATGACGTTCTTCTCCTGCTCGGACATCAGCGACCGGAACTCGTCCTTCTCGACGGCCAGCGGGCCGCGGATCAGCCAGCGGACCAGGTCGATGGTGGACGTCTTGCCGTGGCCGTTGGGCGCGTAGACGTAGGTGACGCCGTCACCGGGGAGCTCGAAGACCTCCTCCTGGCGGAAGGGGCCGACACCGTCGAAGGTCAGGCGCTTGAGGGCGATGCGCACGCTAGGCACCCCGCAGGATCCGGCGGACGCTCTCCTCGAGCCTGTGGCCTTCCTCACGTTTGGCGCGCTCGAGCAGCTCCTCGACGACGGCCGGGTCGAGGTCGCGGGCCTCGATGGCGTCATCCAGGAGCTCTCGGACGAACGGTTGAAGCTGGTCGGTCACGTCGATCTCCTTGGTCGGTTGGGGCCGTCGATCGCCGGTGGGACGCGGCGGGGATCCCTCCGAGGCGGAGGCCAGGTGGGATCCGGTCGGCCCGACCGGCTGCGACGGGGGCCCGCTTACCAGGGGGACGTACATAAACCCCTGGGTCTCACCTCCGGTGGTCTGGGATGGTATGGCGAGGCGGACCGGGACCGACACGGTCGCGATGGCGTGACCAGCTTGGGGGAAGGGGTGGAGGCTGAAGGGAGAGAAGAGACGGGACGGCCGGGGCTGGGAGCTGGCTGGGGCTGGGAGAGGAGAGCGTGAGAGGGTGGACGGTGGCATGCGCCGCCGTCCGGAGGCGTCGGGGAAGCCAACGGCGTGCCGAAGGCTTGGCCGGACCCCGGGTCGGGTCGGTCCCTGCACGCGGTCGATGGCACGAGGATCGATGCGCTCGTGGCACGACCTGCTGCGGATCCGGCCAGCGCGTGGGTCCAGGTCTATCACGTTCCGACGCTGCCGTCATCGCGCGGCGTTGGGCCAGCGGCGACGCGGCTTAGCGTGCGATCACGTGAACGTGAACCCGATCCCGCCGAAGAGGATCAGGAGCACGACGATGACGATGATCCATCCAAGGGTGCTCATACACCTTACTTGGACGTGGCAAGGCATGAACTTGTGTCTGCCCCGCCGGGGCAGCAGCCGCCGCAGGCGCCAACGCGACAGCACGCTTCCCAGGCACGGTCGGTCCGGGATCGTCCAGGTCATCCCCTGGCGCACCAGGCCCCGCTCACCCGAACGTCGGCGCGCCCAGGTCAGCGGGGGATCGGTGTCGCCCTCGAGAGCCATCCCTGCGGCCCCTGTCGCGATCGGGCTCGTCCACGCTGGCTGGGACCCTTACTGCATCGCCTTGATCCAGCCGGGCGTGCTGGTGGGGGACTTGGACGCCGGCT
>CAYXGD010000404.1:0-1696 GCA_964464425.1 uncultured Thermoplasmatales archaeon | reverse complement strand
TCGTGGCCCTCGTCGAAGGGCGCGAAGCCATCGTACCGATCGTCGACGCTGCGGTCCTTGTCGGTGAACGACCAGCCCTGCTCCTTGGCGAGCTTGCGGAACGCGGCGGTGGTCTCCTTATCCTGCTTCCAGGCCCACCACAGGCCGATGGCCATCAGGATCGCCACGGCCCCGGCGATGAGCAGGACCGGGTCGACCATCAGACGTCCACCTCGGGCAGCCGGCGACTGATCTCCTCGACCTCGAAGAAGTCGATCGGCTCGAAGCCGTAGAGATCGGAGAACAGGTTGCCAGGGAAGCTCTCGATGAGGTTGAGGTAGTCACGCACGTTCCCGTTGTAGAACCGCCGGGCCGCCTGGATCCGGTCCTCGGTCAAGGCTAGCTCGCGTTGGAGCTCGAGGAAGCTCTCGTCGGCCTTGAGCTCGGGGTAGCCCTCGGCCACGGCCAGCAGACGCTCGACGCCGCGGACCAGCGGGGCTTCGTCGGTCGCCTGGTCCCGCGCATCGGCGTGGTCGCGATCGGCCCGAGCTCGAGCCTCGGTGACCGCCTGGAGGAGCTCCTGTTCGTGCTCGGCGTAGCCCTCGACCGTCTCGACCAGGTTCGGGATCAGGTCGTGGCGGCGCTTGAGCTCCGTGTCGACGTTGCTCCAGGCTTCCTGGCACCGGTTCTCGAGCTGGACCATCCGGTTGTAGTGGTAGAGGGCCACCAGGCCGACCACCGCGACGAGGCCGCCTAGACCCCAGAGCCAGGCTTGGACCACGCCGGCGTACGCCGGCCGGGGGTCGTCAACCTACCGGGATGGGCCTGTAGGCCGCCAGCTCTATGCTCGGATGCCAGGTTGCGGGTGCGATGCCTGCCACCATCCGGGAAGCCGACCTGGACGACCCGGCCGACGCTCAGGCCATCGTGGACCTCACCGACGCCTACGCGCGCGACCCGATGGGCGGTGGCCAGCCCCTGGACGAGGGCGTCAAGGCGGCCCTGGTGCCAGCGATGCGCGAGCACGGGAAGATCCGGGTGCTCCTGGCCGAGGTCGACGGCGCGCCCGTGGGCCTGGCCACGCTGATCGAGAGCTTCTCAGCCTTCAACGCCGCCCCCGCCCTCAACGTCCACGACCTGGCCGTGCTCCCCGACCACCGTGGGCACGGCATCGGCACCCGCTTGCTGGAGGCCACCGAGGCGATGGCCCGTGACTTGGGCTGCACCCGGGTCACCCTCGAGGTGCTCCCCGAGAACCCCGCCCGCAAGCTGTACGAGCGCCAGGGCTTCTTCAAGAAGAGCGACTTCATGGTCAAGAGCCTGGGCGAGGACCGGATCGCTTAGCGCCGCCTGGTCGCCGTGGCCGCCCGCCGTGGGCGCCGCGAGAGGCACCTGGTCCAGACCATCCCGGCCTCCCGCTGGCCGACGTTTCAACGGCCTCGCGAGAGGGTTCATCATGCACCGCCGCTAGAGGTCCCCATGAGGCCCACCGCTCTCCTCCTGACTCTGGTCCTCCTGGTCGTGGGGCTCACCGGCTGCCTGGGTGCCGACGACGGCGCCAGCCCGTCGGCCCTCGAGACGGCCAGCGATGGCCAGGCTCCGGCTTCGGGATCCGGCGGCCAAGCATCGGAGCCCGTGCCGGCCGAACCACCGAGCTGGACGCCCGGCCAGTGGTGGGCCTGGACCCACGATGACGGCGAAGCCACGGCCGAGTGGA
>CAYXGD010000403.1:0-1702 GCA_964464425.1 uncultured Thermoplasmatales archaeon | reverse complement strand
GAGAGGTGCTTGCGGACCGTGTTGAGCTCGTGGACGGTCACGCCCCGGGCCAGGAGCATGTTGGTGACCATCGACACGTCGTCGAGGTCCACCGCCGGGATCTCGACCAGGCTCGAGGCGCCGCCGGAGAGGAGCACCAGCAGGGTCTCGTCGGGTCCGACGCCTTCGACGAACTCGAGGGCGGCCTCGCCAGCGATCACGCTGGACTTGTCCGGGATCGGGTGCCCGGCCACGTACCAGTCCCAGTCGCCTGCGGTCCCCTCGACCTCGTCGACGACCATGCCGCGGGCTTCGGGCAGCCGGTCGTGGGCGACCTCGGCGAACCCCTTGGAGGCCTTGCCGGCGATCAGGACGTGGACGCCGCTCCCGTCCCCGAGGTCGTAGGTCTCGTCCCCCACGGTGAGCGTGCCGTCCTCGTCCAGCGCCTCGCGGAGGAGACGGTCGGGCATCACGGCGCACAAGGCCGCGTCCAGGATCGACAAGGTGTCCCGGCGGAGCGTGGCGTACGGCTCGGGATGGCCCTCGATCAGCTCCTCGGCCTGCTGGCGGAGGCACTCGGTCTCAAGTTCGGGCGGCATGTCGGCTCCTGTAGGGCCTTCCGGCATAAGAGGCCCACGGGGGTGCAACCATCGGCGGTCACGCCGACGCGGGATCGCGACCACGGCGGGTCAGCAGGTCCCAAGGCAAGCTCGACGCTCACGCCTTGCGAGCGGTCACCAACGAGCTGGTCAACGGCGCCTCCGGCGGCTGTTCGGTGACCTCCTCGAACCCGGCGTCCTCCAACCAGCCTTGGACCTGCTCGAGCGTGTAGCAGTCCCCGCCGGTCATCAGGAGCATGTCGACGGCGAACCGGGCCGCGATGCCGGGCTGGGTCCGATCGGGCTCGAGGATGTGCTCCTTGATGATCAGCCGGCCCCCGGTCATCATGCCGTCGGCGATGTTCTCGAGCAGAGCCTGGCAACGCTCCGGCGGTTCGCCATGGAGGATGTTGGAGAGCAGCACGGCGTCGCACGCCGGGATGGGATCGTCGATGTAGTCCCCTTCGATGAGCATGAGCCGTTCCCGCTCGGGGCCCCAGCTCTCGACCAGTTCGCTGGTCACGTCCAGGGTCGCCGGCAGGTCGAGCACGGCAGCCTCGAGCATCGGGTAGGCCTGGAGGAAGGCTCGGGTGAAGTGACCCGGGCCACCGCCGACGTCGACCAGCAAGCGGTTGTCCGAGAGGTCGACACGCTTGGGCAGCACCTGGGCGTCCCCGCGGGCCCGGCCGATGCTCTCCATGGCCCGGATGAACCGCTCGGTCGCCTCGGCATCCTCCTGGAACATGGCATCGTCGCGCTGGGGCAGGCCGCTGCGGACCGCGTCCGGAAGGCGTTCCCAGGCCGACCAGTTGGACCCATGGAACCGGATCATCGCCGCCAGGCTCTCCGGCGCGTCGCTGACCAGGTAGGTCTCGGCGATCGGCTCGTTGACCCAACAGGCCCCCTCGTCCTTGGCGAGCAGGTCCAGCGAGGCCAGGGCATCGCACAGGATCCGGACGCCGCGCTCCGAGGCCTCCAGTGCGCCGGCCAGCTCGTCGGCCGCGACAGGCTTGCGGGTATGGTCGAAGAGCTCGAGCTCGCAGGCGGTCTGCAGGATCCGGCTGGTCTTGAACCCGTCGCCCATGCTCAGGAGGTCACCGACGTCCATCGAGCCGGGCACACCC
>CAYXGD010000402.1:0-1708 GCA_964464425.1 uncultured Thermoplasmatales archaeon | reverse complement strand
AGGAGATCGAGGCCGAGACCACCCAAGAGCGGCTGGTCTCGGACATGACCGACGCCCTGCGTCGCCTCGAAGCCAACACCAAGGGCGTCTTCGGGTCGGCCGTGGTCGACCGCCAGGGGTTCCCCATCGCGTGGGATCTCAAGGGCGGCACCCAACAGACCAGCGTCGGCCTTCTCGGTGCCACGCTACGCACCCAGCTCCTCCGAGCCTCGACGACGCTGGACCTCGGGGACTTCACCTCGGGGCTCGTCAAGTTCGAGAAGGGCTACCTGGGCGTCTTCGAGGTAGGCGTCGACGAGCTCTTCCTCGTGGTCCTCGCCGGTAGCCAGGTGAACACCATGGACCTGCTCTTGGAAACCGACGCCGTGCTCCGTGAGATGCGCGACATCCTGGGGAGCGGGTGACGATGGCGATCAACACCACCCTGGTCGTCGGCTACGTCGTGGCCACCATGTTCGGCATCGGCGCTCTGCTCTTCGGCGGCCGGGCGATCGCGGTGCTCCGCCGCCCACCCACGGGTGAGGCTGGTCGCGAGCTCGTGTTCCTGACCGGGCGCGAGCTGGTCCCCGCCCTGGCCATCGGCGGGATCGCCTTGGTGATCGAGTGGGCCGAGTGGATCATCAACGGCCTGCGTGGCGCCGGCATCCTGGGCCTGCCGAGCTTCAGCTTCTACGCCAACATCGCCCAGGGCCTGCTCCTGTTCGTGGCCGGGGTCATGGCTTACCGTGTCCTGGTCCCGTACACCCGGGGTCAGCGCCAGCAGCAGACCCGCATGATCCTCGACCGACTGGCGGCCCGGGTGGCGCTGCTACGCGGCCGGCGGTGATCGGCCCGTACCTCCGCAGACCTGCCAAGGGACCACGTGTCCATCGAGCTAGCGTGAGCGCTGCCTGGTCCAGGGGATCGAAGGGAGAAGGAGAAGGGAGAGGGAGGCCCGCAGGCGCCTCGTCGCGCCGTCGGACCTCCGTGGCTCGAAGGTCGAGCTGCTACTGGCCCTGGGCAGCCTTGGTGAGGGCCGGGACCAGGTCGTAGAGATCCCCGACGATGCCGTAGTCGGCGTGCTCGAAGAAGGGAGCGTTCTCGTCGGTGTTGATGACCACGATGGTGTCGCTGTCCCGGCAGCCGGCCAGGTGCTGGATCTGGCCGCTGATGCCGAAGGCCAGGTAGACCTTGGGCTTGACGACCTTGCCGGAGAGACCGATCCACCGGTCGTCGCCCAGCCAGTGCAGGTCGGCGGCGATCGGCCGGGTGCAGCCGACCTCGCCGCCCATGGCCTTGGCCAGGTCGAAGATGAGCTCCATGTCATCCTCCTCCTTCACGCCGCGGCCGAACGCGACGACGATCTCGGCCTTCTCGATGTCCACGCCTGCCGAGGCGGCGGCCTCCAGGGACTGGCGCTGGACCGGGCCGTCCTCCAGGGAGACACCGGCGTCCTCGGGGGACGGGCTGTCGCCGCTGGCGGGATCGAAGGCGTGGGGGGCGATGGTGGCCACGGTGGTGTCGGCCGTGATCTCCTCGGTGGCGACCGTCTGGCCACCCATGTACTTGCGCTTGAAGCGGCCCTCGTCGTCGATATCGATGGCGACAGCGACGTAGGCGGACTCGAGGCGGGCGGCCAGGCGCGGAGCGATCTCCTTGCCCCGGCGGTTGCCGCCGACCAGGACGGTCGTGGCGCCGACGTCCTCGGCCACCTGGGCGAGCGCGCCGG
>CAYXGD010000401.1:0-1711 GCA_964464425.1 uncultured Thermoplasmatales archaeon | reverse complement strand
CGGCAGCCCTGGATCGCCTCGAGGTACCGGTGGACGTGCTTGCTCGTCGGTGTCCGGCCCACCCGAAGCACGAGACCCGGGGCGAGCTCGTCCCAGGTGGCCGCCTCGCGCAGGAAGAGGTCGTAGCCGGCCAGAGCGTGACCGGTGGCGCCCGGGCCGAAGCGCGCGCCGCTCAGCGGATCGGCCAGGACCGGGTACCCGGTGGCTCGCGCCAGGGAGATCACGGCGGGCCCGAGGCGGTCGGGCCGCGGGTGAGGGCCAGCGACGATCAGGCCGCGGGGGCTGGCCCGCACGAGGTCCGCCAGGGCCTGCAGCTGGTCCTCGTCAGGACGGGGCGCGATGGTGCGCTGGGAGAGGAACGGGGACCCGTCGGGTCGGCCGGTGGCGGGCAGCGGATGCTCCCCCGCGAACCCATCGGGAACGTCCCCGGGGACCGGTGTGGGTTCCAGGGGTTTCTCGAAGGGCACGTTCACGTGGACGGGGCCGGCTGGTGGGCCCAGGGCCGCTTGAGCAGCCCGGCAGGTAGCTTGGCGCAGATGGCGCAGGCTGGGCCCGGTGATGGTGGGGAGAGGGAGGTCGATGAAGGTGCGGGGGTAGCCGCCGAACAGGTCGACCTGGTCGATGGCCTGGTTCGCAGCGGTGCCCCGCAGGTGCGGGGGTCTGTCGGCGGTGAGGAGGATCAGGGGGGCCTCGCTCTGGGAAGCTTCGACGACGGCCGGATGGAGGTTGACCGCCGCGGTGCCGCTGGTCGTGATGACAGCGGACGGGGTCCCGGTGGCCTTGCCGATCCCCAGGGCGAAGAAGGCCGCCGAGCGCTCGTCCAGGTGGGTGTGGACCTGGATCCGATCGTCCCGGTGGGCAGCCAGGACGAGCGGCGTCGATCGGCTTCCCGGTGCCAGTGTGGCGTGCTGGACCCCGCAGCGAGCTAGCTCGTCGACGAGGACGCGGCCCCAGAACGTGTTGCGGTTGGGCACGTCCATCAGGGCACCTCCTGGACACCCAGCGCCCGGAGCATCGGACCGAACTTCATGGCCGTCTCCTCCCACTCCCTGGCGGGATCCGAACCCTGGACGATGCCGGCACCGGCGTACAGGTGCCAGGTCCCGTCCTGGAGGACAGCCGATCTGAGACCGGGCGCGAAGGCGCCGTCGCCGCGAGCATCGAACCAGCCGACAGGGCCGGCGTACCAGCCCCGCTCGAAGGGCTCGTGGTGTCGCAGGAAGGCCTGGGCCTGATCACGCGGGGTCCCGCAAACGGCGGGGGTCGGGTGCAGCTGATCCAGGGTCTCCAGGACGTGGGTCCCGTCGGCCAGCTCGGCCCGCACGTCCGTCTCCAGGTGCTGGATCCTGTGGAGACGGAGGACGTGGGGCCGGGGTCCGATCTCCACCCGATCGGTGACACGATGGAGCCGGCGGCGCATGTGGTCGACCACGAGCTGGTGCTCGGCCCGGTCCTTCTTGCTCTCAAGCAGCTCCCGCGCGAGCGCGTCGTCGTGGTCCGGGTCCTGGCCCCGGGCGATCGAGCCCGCTACGGCCTGGGCGGTGAACCGGCGGCCGGTGGCTTGGGCGACGAGCTCAGGCGCGGCGCCGAGGAAGACGCTACCAGGTTGAGGTTCGAGGTGGAACCGGTGGGTGCCAGGGTTGTCGGACCGGAGGCGCTGCAGGACGGCGATGGGGTCGGCGGTACCCTCGGTCTTGGCTTCGAGGGTCCG
>CAYXGD010000400.1:0-1713 GCA_964464425.1 uncultured Thermoplasmatales archaeon | reverse complement strand
TCGACTACGAGGTCGGCAACATCCACAGCCTCACCAAGGCCCTGGAGCGCTCGGGTCTGACGGTCGATCTGGTCCCAGCCGACCAGGGCATCGGTGACCCGGATGGGCTGGTCCTCCCGGGCGTCGGCGCCTTCGCTCCAGCCGCCGAAGCGCTGGCCCCGGTCCGTGACGAGCTGGTCGACGCCGTCGACGACGGCCTGCCGCTGCTCGGCATCTGCCTGGGCATGCAGTTGCTCGGCACCGAGAGCGTCGAGGGCAAGGGCCGGGGGCTTGGCCTCATCGACGCCCCGGTCCACCGCCTGGACCACCCACGGATCCCGCACATCGGCTGGAACAGCGTGGAGGGGCCCGACGACGGTCCGCTGGCCCCGATCTCGGGCCGGCATGTCTATTACGTCCACTCCTTTGCCCTGCCTGCGGAGGCGCCCGGCGTGGTCTCGACCACGAGCTACGGTGAGCGTTTCGCCGCGATCATCCACAGGGATAACGTGCTCGCTACCCAGTTCCACCCGGAGAAGAGCAGCCAAGCCGGCCGCCTCGTGCTCGACACCTTCCGCGACCTCGTGGAGGGCCGCCTGTGAAGATCATCCCGGCCGTCGACCTGCTCGACGGCAAGGCCGTCCAGCTCCGCGGCGGCAACCCGGACCACCGGCTCTGGGAGGACGATGACCCTGTGGCCGTGGCCAAGACCTGGTGGGACCGAGGTGCCGAGCACCTGCACGTCGTCGACCTCGGCAACGCGCTGGACATGGGCGACAACTGGGGGATCATCGAGGAGATCCTCGAGATCAGCCCGGTCCCCGTCACGGTCGGCGGCGGGCTGCGTACCACCAACCAGCTCCGCGACATCCTCAGCGTCCGCGAGGACAACATGGCGGTGGTCTCGACCCGGGCCTGGCGCGACCCGCTCTGGCTCGATCACATCGTCGAGGCCTGGCCCGGGCGGATCGTCGTCGGCCTCGAGCTCAAGGGCGGCACGATCGCCGTGAAGGGCTGGACACAGCGCCTCAAGCTCACCCTCGAGGAGGGCGTCTTCCGCCTGGCCGACCTCGACCTCGGCGGCGTGCTCTTCACCGACATCGACCGGGAGGGGCGCATGGGTGGCCCGAACGTCGACACCTGCCGACAGGCCTGCAGCGCGCTGGACGTGCCCGTCATCGTCAGCGGCGGCATCAGCACCCTCGAGCACCTCGAGGCCATGCGTGACGCGGGGGCATGGGGAGCGGTCATCGGGACGGCCCTCTACACCGGCGACCTGGAGCTCGAAGAAGCTATGTCGAGCTTGGAGGCATGACACCCATGCACCTCAAGGGAACCCGGGAGACCCAGGAGACCACGGTGACCGTGGACCTGGCCCAGGACGGCAGCGAGCCAGCGGTCGAGCTCTCCTGGGAGCACCATGGGGGGCTCGACGAGCGCATCGACCAGGGCATGGCCGAGCACCTGTACACCACCCTGCTACGCTACGCCCGGCTCGGTGGCACGCTGCGATGCCAGGGTGACCTGGCCCATCACGTCATCGAGGACACGGCCATCCTTCTCGGCCAACTGCTGGGCCAGGCCGCCAGGGACCAGGCCATCGTGCGCTTCGCCGACCGGACCGTGGCCATGGACGACGCGCTCGTCCAGGTCGTCCTCGACGCCGGCGACCGGCCCTTCTACGCCAGCGACACCAAGGACATCAGCCCCTTGTGGGACCACGTCCTGCGGACC
>CAYXGD010000399.1:0-1716 GCA_964464425.1 uncultured Thermoplasmatales archaeon | reverse complement strand
CACTGGGCCAACCGCTCGCTGCGTCCAGGCAGGATGTCCATCCGGCGGCTGGAGGCGGCCCGTGCGTAAATGGCCTTCCCTTGACAGACCGGAAACCTGAAGGTGCGCGTCCGGCCCTCTGGACCGTGGAGTTCGACCCGGCCCCCGCCGATCAGCCGCCTCCGGCCGAGCCCCTGGACCTGAAGGGCTTGCTGCTCGAGCACTGGGAACTGGTCGGCATGGTGACCGGCTTCGTGCTCTCCCCGGTCCTCTACGCCGTCTTCGCCGAGTTCCTGCCGGTGGTCGCCCTGTTCCTCTCGAGCCTGTCGCTGCTGGGCGCCATGGTGTGCATCGTGCTCCTGGCCTGGCCCGCTGGCCACAAGATCACCTGGCAGCGCCGGGCCGAGGTCTGGGCCTACCGGACCGGCCTGGGCCTGCTCACCTACCTCCTGATCGGGGTCGGTGTGATCCTGCTGCTCAACCTGCTCAGCCCCCGGACCGTCCCGCTGGACTGGCCCCAAGCGGCTCGTTACGTTCCTTTCTGGCCGTTCTACCTCTGGTTCGTGGTGGGTTGCGAGGGGATCGGCCCGTGCCCGCCGCCTCCCGGTTGACCTAGGCGGCCCGCTGGATCACTCGCGCCCGTGGTAGGTGACGCGGGAGACCAGGACCGCGGCGGCGAAGACGATCAACCCGACGGCCAGGCCCGTCCACGGGATGTGCCCGCTGCGGTCGGGCAGGGTCACGTTGGTGTCCTCCCCACCGTCGGCTTGGTCGGTGCCGTCGGTCCCGTTCTCCTGCATGGTGGTGGTCTGGTTCTCGTCAGCGGTGGAGTTGTTGGACTGGCCGGCTGCCAGCGGCATCGCCAGCAGCAGGGTCGCCAGCACCAGGGCCAGGACGCGCATCGGTGCCGGTGAGCCGGCCCAGACCTAAAACCTTCCCGCTCGCCGGCGCCCGCAGCCTGGCGCCCGCCACCGTGGAGGTCCATCCACGTGGCCTTTATGGCGGCCTCCTGGCTCTGGCCCGTGTGGCCTTGCTCACGTGGACGCTGATCGGTCTCGGCGTGCTGGCCGTCCTCCTGTACCTCGGGTACCGGATCAACCGGGCCAAGGCGACGGCCGACCTGGCGATCCGCCTGGCCGAGGCCTACCGCTCACGGGGCCAGTTCGACGTGGCCCTGCGGCTCTACGACGTGCCCGGGCAGCTCGACCAGAACAAGGAAGCCGCCCAGGAAGGTCGTGCGATGGCGCAGGCAGGCCGTCGGCGGCCGCCGGCCATCGACGTCGGCCTGGTCGAGGTGGGCTGCCAGGCCCTGGGACGCGACAGGGAGCACCTCGAGGACCTGTTCGCCCGCCACGGGGTCGAGGTCGAGCTACCGCCCCTGACCAAGGCGTCGACCGACCTGAGCGGTCAGCGCTCGTAGTGGACCAGGATCTCGCCCACTTGAGCCGTCCCGCTGTAGATCCCTGCAGCGTAGGCGTCGTAGGTGCCGACCACCAGGTCGGGGTCCGCCCACGAGGAGAACCAGTAGAGCGTGTGATCCTCCGGGTAGAACCAGAGCTCGCCGGTCTGGCGCGATGCGTCGACGAGATCCCCCGACGGCGACGAGAGGCGGACCTCCCAGTTCGCGTTGGCCGCATCGGCCTGGGAGCCGTTGGCGAAGATCCCCGCGCTCATCGGCACCCGCTCGGGCTCGAAGCTCCAGTTGGCCGGCTGCTCGGGGAGGACCTCGTGGACGGG
>CAYXGD010000398.1:0-1718 GCA_964464425.1 uncultured Thermoplasmatales archaeon | reverse complement strand
CGACCTGTGACATTAGGAAAACCTCGCCGACGTTCAACGTGCTGTACCTGACCTCCTGGGCCAGGGCGCATGCGACTGGTAAGCGGATGCCCTATTTTAGTGTTACGTGCCAGCTCGCCTCCAGGGATCGTTCGGCGCTGACCAACGGCCGATCGATGACCGAGCGCCCGGGTTCAACCCAGGTCCCAGAACCGGTAGGCAGGCCGGTCGGGGCCGAAGCAGTAGTGGACATCCTGGAACGCCTGGCGGTAGGCCTTGACATCCTGTCGGACCTTGCCGGGTTCCTCGTCCTCGAGGACGACCCGGGCGTAGAACCGGGCCACGTCCTCCATGTCGCCGGCGGAGAGGCCGATCCGTACGAGCTCCTGGGTGCCCAGCCGCAGGCCGGAGGGTTTCATGGGGCTCGTGTCGCCAGGGATCATGTTCATGTTGCAGACGATCCCGGCGTCCTCGAGGCGTTGGGCCTGGGCTTTGCCACCCTGCCAGTCGCTCACATCGACGGCGACCTGGTGGGAGCGGGTGTAGCCGTGGTCCTCGCAGAGCACGGGGAAGCCCTCCTCGGAGAGGGCCTGGCCCAGGGCCTGGCTGGCCTCCACGATGTCCTTGGCGTAGGCCTCCCCGAACTCGAGGTGCTCGGCGAAGGCGACGACCTTGGCCGCCAGATGGTGGAGGTGGTGGTTGGAGACGACGCCGGGGAAGATGCCCTTGTCCAAGGCTTTGCAGAAGCTCTGGGCTGCCTCGGAACCCTCGGGATCCTTACCCGAGAGGACGACGCCGCCCTGGGGACCTGGCAGGGTCTTGTGGGTGCTGGCGGTCATGACATCGGCCCCCTCCCGCAACGGATCTTGGAACTGGCCGCCGCCGATCAAGCCGAGCACGTGGGCGCCGTCGTAGAGCAGGTGGGCGCCGACCTCCTTGCAGACCGGTGCCAGCTCCTCGACGGGCGCGGGGAAGAGGAACAGGCTCTGGCCGAGGATCACGATGTCGGGCTCGGTCTCCCGGATGGCCTTGGCCGCGGCGTCGGTATCGACGCTGAGCCGATCGGGATCGTCGGGGATCGTCTCAACCTCGAGCCCGCGCAGGCCAGCGGCACCGAACCTGGCATGGCTGATGTGGGACCCGGCGGCGGTCGGCAGAGCCATGACGGTGTCGCCGGGCTCGGCCAGGGCGAAGAAGACGCCGGTGTTCGCGTTGGTCCCGGAGACCGGCCGGGTGTCGGTGTAGGCGGCACCGAAGAGCTCGCTGGCCAAGCTCTCGCACCGGCGTTCGATCTCGTCGATGTGCATGAGCCCCTGGTAGTACCGCTTGCCGGGGCGGCCCTCGGCGTAGCGGTCGTGGAGGTCGGAGGCCAGGAGCCGCCGAGCCAGGGGCGAGATGCAGTTCTCGCTGGCGATCATGGGCAGGGAGCTGCCGAAGTAACTGTGGTGGCGCTCGACCTGGTCGTAGACGAACTCGACGTGTTGGTTACTGGTGCCCGCACCCATGGAGGATCCCGTCGGGCCGGGGAAGCATGCCGAAGGTGAAAAGCCTAACCCCGCCCGGTCGACACCCGGCCGTCAATCCTCGTGCCGGGGCAGCAGATGGCCCATCCGGTCGCGCTTGGTCGACATGTACGCTTGCGCCGTCTCGTCGATCTCGACGTGGAGCGGGATCCGCTCCTCGACCCGGATGCCCTCGTCCTCCAACGCGCGGACCTTGTCCGGGTTGTTGGTCATCAG
>CAYXGD010000397.1:0-1733 GCA_964464425.1 uncultured Thermoplasmatales archaeon | reverse complement strand
CGCACCCAGACGTCCTGGCCCTGGGCGTCGAGACGGAACACGTGCGCGGGCCCCAGGCGCTCCCAGCCGCCGGGGCGGTGGCCGATCGTGTTCCAATCCATGCCGAAGATGTCGGCCTCGCCGTCGTCGTCGACGTCCTGGACGAGCAGGCGGGTGTTGCTCATCGGGTTGGCCCAGTCTGGTTGGCGCATCCACAGGAGCTCGGCCTGGTAGGTCTCAGGGTTCCGGTGGGCCGCGAAGATCGCCATACGGTTCTCGGCGTAGCGGTCGGGATCGTCGATCTCGGCCGATCGCGCGGTGAACAGGATCTCGAGCGGGGGCTGGCCGTCGAGGTCGGCCACGGTGGGGGCCTCGATCACGGAGCCCGGGTGGATGCCATGGTCTCCCACGTCGACCGTCCACCGGGGGGCGCCCGTCTTACCGTCGAACACGGCCAGCAGTCCGTCGTCGGAGGCGAAGATCGCTTCCGGTCGCCCGTCCCCGTCGAGGTCGGCCGAGGTTGGCCCGCTGTTGCCGCCGGCCCAGCAGTGGTGCCAGAGGATCGAGCCGTCGGGCTCGAGGGCGTAGAGCCCGACCTCCTCGGTTTGGACGAGGATCTCGAGCTCGCCGTCGCCATCGAGGTCCACGAGCTCGGGGGCAGCATCCATGGAGGGGCTCTTGGTGCAGCTGTCCATACGTCGCTCCCAGCCCTTCTCGGCCACGAACGCGTCCTCGGCCTGCGGGTCCGTCTGGACCTCCCAGGCCGAGACGTAGGCGGCGTGGTTGGCGACCACGATCGACGGGCTCTGGCCCGGGACGAGCGTGTCCGTGGCCACCCGGTTGAGGATGCTCTGGGCGTGCCAGGCGGGGGGGTAGGTCGTCTCGATCGTGGTGAGGGCTTGCCCGGTGGTCGGGTCGAAGACGTAGACGGTCCGGTCGCTGCTGTGGACGATGACCTCCTGGATGCCGTCACCGTCGAGATCGTGGGCGGTGGGGGCGGCATCGATCCGCCCAGGCCAGCTTGCCAGGCCGGTGTCCGCTGGATCGCCGAGGATCCTCTCGAAGACGAGCGGGCCGTCCTGTCCAGGGTCAGGGGTCTGACCGGTCGAGGCGCTGCTGGACGGGTTGAGATCCAAGCATCCGGCCAGGGGCACCGTGGCTAGCAGGAGGCCGAGGAGGATCGGGCTCACGGATCGGGAGGTTCGTGGGATCATGAGGGGTCTCTGTTGGTCCGTGGGGCCTCCCTGGAGGGTCCCCGGGAAGCCCTTGCGTCCCGGAGCGTCCGCCAGCGCGATCGGAGCAGGCACCAAGCGATCCGCAACCCATCGCGTGTCGCCAGGGACGACGCCCCGAGCCGCGGCAGGTAGTCGATCGGCACGCTCTTGATGCCAAGCCCCAAGCGGGAGGCTTCCGCGAACATCTCGGCTTCCAGCTCGAACCCGGTGGCCTCCAACGGGAGCTTGTCCAAGGCGGGCGCCTGGAACCCCCACATGCCGGTGCAGAGATCCGGGCATGAGCCGCCGTAGAGCAGGCGGGCCATCCACGAGAGCGCGCGGTTCCCCAGACGATGGATGAAGGACATCGACCCGGGCTTGATCGAGCGTCGACCCATGACGATGTCTGCCTCGCCCCGGATCAGCGGGCTGAGGATGCGGGGGATCGCGTCGGGGGCGTAGGTCCCATCAGCGTCGAGCATCACGATGTAGTCGCCCCTGAGCTCGCCGCGTGCTTCTCGTAGCGCCCGGGCTTTGCCC
>CAYXGD010000396.1:0-1737 GCA_964464425.1 uncultured Thermoplasmatales archaeon | reverse complement strand
TCCAACAAGCCCTGGACGACCGGTTCGGCGGTGCGGCCGTAGCCACACACGATCCAGTGATCCTCGAGATCCTCGAGCGCTGCACGCATCCTACGCATCCCCATGATATCCAACAGCTCGCCTTCGATGACCATCTGACCGATCCGGGTGAACGCGTAGATCACCGTGGACAGGCCACCGACGATCAGCACGATCGTGAACAGCTCGCCCATCGGCGAGAGTTGGCTGACCTCCTCGAACCCGACGGTCGACAGCGTGATGATCGACTGGTAGAGGGCGTCGAGGAGGTTCATGCCCTCGATGGCCATGTAGCCGATCGTACCGACGGCCGTCCAGAAGATTAGCAGCAGCACCGCACCGCCGATGCCCGTCCAGGGTGTCCCGGCGAACCGCTCGAGCATGCCTCGGCCCTTGGTGCCTGGCCGCGGTTTGGAGGGCCCTCTGGTGGCAAGCCGGCGTCTCCACGGGTTCTGTCGGTCTGGAGGTGGCATGGACGGTCCCGGTGCTCGGTCGGCCGGTAGGTGGGACCGACGCGACCCGTCGGGAAAGCTTTGATGGTTCGGGGCCGGGCGGAAGGGCTGCTCGCCGGCGGTCCGGGAACCCCCGCCGACCCCACATATGAGGGAACGGAACCCCGTCTTTGAGCCAAATATTATGTACTATCGTTCCGAAAAGGGGGTACATCATGGCAGGAACGTCTCTGGATCGCCAAGGGTCCCCGGCTGCTGGGGACCACGTCGAGGCCGCTCGGTCAGGCCCCGGTGTCCTCTGCCGTGCCCCCCTGTCGGACACGGTGATGGATCTCGCCTGCGGTCTGGTCGAAGGCACCGACGGGCACCTGGCCATCGTGCGCGACGTCGAGCTTCCCCATCAGACGCCGCTGGGCATGGGCGACGAGCTCGACCCCGACGCGGAGATCGAGCTGGCAGCGTGCGTGGCGGGCCTCAACCGGCGCGGGATCCCGACCGAGGGGATCACGTGGATCGGCCACGACGCGATCGGCAACCTCTCGGCCGCTGCGTGGGACCAGGGGGCCGGGTTGATCCTCGTCGACGTCGAGGCTGAGACCAGCTGGGCCGACGAGATCGATCCAGCCGCCCTGGCCGAACGCTCGGGGCTGCCGGTCCTGGAGATCCACCCCCGGCAGCCGGGCTTCGACCCTGCCTCCCTCCTCGTCCCGGTCGTGGAAGGCGGCAAGGGCGACGCGACTGTCCGCCTAGCCTCGCTGATCGGAGCTCGCCTCCAGATCCCCGTCGAGCTGCTCCACGTTGTACCTGCGCGATCGGACCCGGACACGGTCGAGCAGGGCGATCGCCTGCTCGCAGCCCGGCTCCTCTGGATGGACGACCGGATCGATGTGACCACGACCCTCGTCCGTGACGACGATGTCAGCGCGGTGATCCTCGAACGTGCCCGGGACCACGGGGCGCTACTGCTCGGCGCCTCACGCCGGGGTTGGTTGGCCCGCTGGCTGAAGGGAACCTTGGCCGAGGAGATCCAGGCCCGGGCGGAGGTCGACGTCCTCTTGGCCCACGGGCCCTGACACTCGGGCGCTCAGGTCCCCTCGTCGTCCGGCTGGAACGGCGCGTACGATCGATGGTGCTCGTGCCGGACCAGGTCCTCGTCCTCGATGCTCAGCCCCAGCTCGCTCAGGTGGCGGGCGATCCGGTTCAGGTCGTCCGTGTCGGTCCCGATGGCCGTCACGTGCAGGTTCTCGGTCCCGGTCATCACCGAGCG
>CAYXGD010000395.1:0-1743 GCA_964464425.1 uncultured Thermoplasmatales archaeon | reverse complement strand
CGGACGGCTGGCCGAGCACCGGCAGATCCACCGTGACGTCCTGGAAGACGATGGCGCCGGGCGTCCGGCTACCGTGGTGGATGAACATGTCCGAGGTCGGCGTGACGACCAGGTAGAGCGTCTCGCCCTCCTGGAGCTCGGTGGCCACGCCGGCCAGCTCGGTGCTCACCGGCTCCTGCAGAGCTGGGGTGAGCTTCTGGACCGGCATGACGTTGTTCGACAGGACCTGGGCATCCGCCGGGCTGGTCCCGACGGCCAGGGCCAGGAACGCGCGGGCGTCCACGCCGGCGTTGGTCATCGCGGCCTCGAACTGCGGGATGCCGGCCACGGTCATGGGGCCCTCGGCCAGGGCGACGTACTGCGGAGCGCCTCCGGCCGTCGGTGTGGCCACGGGCAGGTCGAGGGTGACCGTGTGGCGCTGGTTGAGGTCGTCGCTGGTGACGCAGGTGCCCTCGTCGGTGGCCAGGCTGTAGGCCTCCTCGGGCATCGGGTTGTCTGCACCGAGGAGCTGGTTCTCGAGGAAGGCCAGGCCGAGGTCACCGAAGCCATCGTAGTCGCCGAACTGGCTGCAGGGATCACCGCTGGCTGTGGTCCCGAGCGGGAAGGCGTTGGGCAGGGCGTGCCCGCCGTTGTACCCGATCAGGTAGCTCGCCTTCCGGGCGTCTTCGCTGAGGACCTGCTGGTAGTTGTGGATGCCCTGGTTCAGGTTGAACAGGTTGTCGGTCAGGCCCTGGCCGATCAGCGTCGGGACGTCGAGCTCGATGCCGTGGTCATCGTACCAGGCCGGGCTGTTCCCGTAGAAGTCCTGGACGATGTTGTAGACGCCGGGAGCCGTGCCGTCGGGCAGCTGGCCGGTGGCCATCCCGTAGGCGTAGGCCTCGTGGATGCCGTCGTGGACGTTGGCCGAGCCTGCCGCGTAGAGGGCGTCGACCCACACGCTGCGGATGACCTTGTTGGGGGCCAGGCTCTGCGGGAGGTCGTGCCAGGTGATCTCAGGGACCAGGGCGTCCAGGCGGGTGTCGCCGGTCCGGTTGATCTCCTCCAGGGCGGTGATGAACTGGTAGCCGCCGCCGTAGCTGCCACCGATGGCGCCCAGGACCGGGTCGGGCCAGGGGTGATCGCTGTCCTCTGTGAGCACCCAGTCGAGGTTGGCCGTGTGGTTGATCACGGCCATGTTGTCCTCGGCCTCGAAGTGCGGGTCGTGGACGTGCGCTTGGCCGCCGCTGTTCCCGAACCCGCGCTGGGTGATGCTGACGACGCCGAAGCCGGCATCGTAGTAGGCATCGAAGCTGGAGCAGTCGGACTTCGAGCCGCCCCAGCCGTGGCTGTGGAGGACCACGGGCACGGGGTTCTCGGTGCTGGCGCCGGCCGGCTTGCAGACGTTGATGTCGATCTGCGTGCCGTCCGCGCTGGTCACGAAGGTCGAGGTCTGTTCGTAGTGGCTCTCGGCCAGGCCGGTGCCCAGCGTGGCGCCGAGGGCGCCACCGACGAGCACGGCCGCAAGCGCGAGGACCTGGAACGTCCTAGGGGTGGATGAGGTCATCTGGTCGCCTCCGAGCCAGGACCAGCGCGATGGGCCACATAAGGGCTCGTGTGTCAGAGCCGAGGAGGCCGGGAGCTACTCCTGAAGGGAGTCGTCGAAGACGTTCAGCGGCGGGGTCAGCAGCCGCAGGAGGACCCGTCGACGTTGGGGTTGTCGACCCGGAACCCGGCGCCCATCATGTTCTCCACCCATCCGATGGT
>CAYXGD010000394.1:0-1748 GCA_964464425.1 uncultured Thermoplasmatales archaeon | reverse complement strand
ATGAACAACCTGGCCCCGGTCGAGACGATCCTGGACTCCCAGGCCTACCTCATCGCCAACAAGCAGAGCCTGGCAGACGAGATCCAGGGCAAGCGGATCGAGGAGCTGACCTGGGTCCTGGAGAGCGTGCTCGAAGCCCGGCGCAGCCGGTACCTGATGGCCAACGTCCCCCGCGACCAGGTCGAGACGGTGCGGGAGATGCTGCCCGGCATCAGCGCGCCCACCGTGATCGATCTGCTCGACCAGGAGGAGATGGTCGCCATGCACGCCGTCGTCCCGGAGGGCGACGTCTTCGGGATCGTGCGCGCCCTGAAGAGCATCGGCGCCACCGGGATCCTGGTGACGAGCATCGAGAGGCTGGTCCCATGAGCCCCACGAGCCTGGATATCCGCTTCGAGGGTCGCATCGAGGATCTCTCGCCGGACAAGCGTGATGCGATCATCTCACGGTCCAGCGTGGTCACCGACGAGGTCCGTCAGGCCGCTGACGAGATCCTCGACCAGGTGGCCACCGGTGGCGACAAGGCTCTCGTCGATCTGACCGAGCGGTTCGACGACGTCCAGCTCGACCAGTTGCGCGTCCCCGCCGGCGCGCTCAAGCAGGCCCACGACCAGGCCGACGACGAGATCCTGTCGGCCTTCCGGACCGCCGTGGACCAACTGGCCGCCTACCACCGGACCATGGCCCAGGCCCCCGAGCCCACGTTCTCCCGTCGGGGCGTGACCGCCCACGAGCACCGGGTGCCCCTGGGTCGGGTCGGTGTCTACGTGCCCGGCGGCCGGGCGGCCTACCCCAGCACCGTGGCCATGACCGTGGTCCCGGCCCAGGCTGCCGGCGTCGACGAGATCGTGGTGGCCACCCCGCCCGGGCCGGACGGTCTGCCGCACCCACTGGTCCTAGCCGCCTGCCACGAGCTCGGTGTCGAGCACGTCGTCCCCGTGGGCGGGGCCCAAGCCATCGCGGCCCTGGCCCTCGGTACCGAGAGCGTGCCGGCCTGCGACGCGGTGGTCGGGCCAGGCAACGCCTACGTCCAGGCCGCCAAGGAGCTGGTCGCCGGTCGGGTCCGCATCGACGCGCCTGCCGGACCCAGCGAGATCGCGGTCCTGGTCCACGGGTCGGCCAACCTCCACGTGGCCGCTGCCGAGCTGATCGCCCAGGCCGAGCACGACCCGGCCACGGTCCCGGTGGCGGTCTGCATGAACGAGGGCACGGCCTTGCGCCTGTTGGACGCCATCGAGCGACGCCTCGAGGACCTGCCACGGGCCGAGGTCGTCACCCAGGCCCTGGCCGCACGGGGAGCGATCCTCGTGGCCGGCGACGTCGAGACGGCGGTGACGTTCCTCGACGACCTGGCCCCGGAGCACTGCCTCTTGCTCCACCCGGATGCCACCCACCTGGCCGAGGTGCTCAGCGGGCCGGCCTGCATCGTCCTGGGCAAGGACGCGCGTGTTCCCCTGACCGACTACGTCGCCGGGCCCAGCCACGTGCTGCCCACCGGGGGCCACGCCCGCGCCTACAGCGGCGTCAGCGTCGACACGTTCACCAAGCGCGTCCACGTGGCCGCCTTGTCCGACGTCGACGACGAACTCGCTGAGGCTGCTGCTCGCCTGGCCCGCGTCGAAGGCCTGGAGGGCCATGCCCGCGCCATCGAGGAGGACCGATCATGACCATCGAACCCCGCCGATCCGTCGCGCCCCTGTCGGCCTACCAGCCCGTCGAGCAGGAGGGCCTCAACCTGAGCGACAACA
>CAYXGD010000393.1:0-1759 GCA_964464425.1 uncultured Thermoplasmatales archaeon | reverse complement strand
GCGACGAGGTTCGCCTGCTCAAGGCCTTCCTGGTGGCCTGCGGCTGCTACGGCGCCGAGGAGTCGGTCCTGGGGTTCTCGGGCTACCTGTCCGAGCTGCTCATCCTGGCCTTCGACGACCTGGAGAACACCCTGGCCTGGGCCGTCCGAGGCTTCCCGAGCCCCATCGTGATCGAGGAGGAGGCCAGCGCAGAGTTCGACGATGCCCTCGTCGTCGTCGACCCGGTCGACCCCTCCCGCAACGTGGCCGCGGCGGTGACCCGGCGGACCCTGGAGCGCTTCCGCGAGGCTGCCGCTGCGTTCCGCGCTTCGCCAGCGGAGACGTTCTTCGAGGCCGGTGGACGGCCCCACCTCACCCAGGCCCGCGCGGCGGACGCGTGCCGGAGCCGCGGGACCCGGGTGCTGGCGTGGTCGGTGCCGGTGGATCCGGGCGAGCTCGAGGACCCGCTGTTCGCCCAGGCTCGCAGGGCAACCCGTTTCGCTGTCGACGCGCTCGAGCGCGAGCAGGTGCCGGTGGCCGGTGCCGCGGTCCTGCTGGTGCCGGGTGACGACGGCACGCCCGTCGAGGCCTGGGGCATGGTGGAGGCCGAGGCCGAGGCCTTGGACCAGCCGTTGGTCCACGAGGGGCCGCCGAGCCATGCCAAGGAGCACGCCAAGCGTTTCCGGCAGCGCTGGACCGACGCGCCAGACGCAGCCAGCCCGGTGATGGAGCAGGACGGCCGCCTGGTCGTGCACCGGCAGCGAGAGGTCCGGACGCTGGCCGAGATCGCCAGACCCCTGCTGGAGAAGGCCAACGCCGGGAAGGCCGTCGACCAAGGGCTCAAGGAGGGGACCCTGCAGCTTCTCGAGGGAGCCGACGCGCTGGCCGCCATGCCCGAGGAGGCTCGCGGCCGGCTGCTGGACCGCCGCCGGCCCTGGGAGCGTTAGGCGAGCCGTCAGGTTCTTATGGGGCCTCCCCGTGGCCCCGCCAGTGAGCCAGATGGCCGATGCCTCCGAGTCCGGTCGCTCCAAGAAGAAGTCCAAGGAGCGCGAGGGCGAGGAGGAGATCACGCTCCCGGTCCCCGACTTCGACGAAGAGGAGTACATGGAGAAGGAGATCGAGAAGGCCCAGCTGGCCGTCCTCAACACCGGCTACGGGATCTTCCTGGCCGGCGTGGCCGCCGTGGTCAACGCCTACGTGAACGACGTCTGGTACGGCTGGGGCACCCTCCTGGTCGGCCTGCTCGGCCTGCGGGGCGTCTACCGGTTGGGCGGTGTCCGCCAGCACGAGTGGGGCTGGAAGGAGTGGATCGCTGCCTACTTCACCCTGTTCTTCAGCTTCCTGGCCTTCTGGTACGTCTTCAGCAACCCCCCGTTCTAGAGACAACCCAGCGCCGCGCAGGGGTCCTGCGCCGGGGTGCCCACGGGCCGACCCCCGGCCAGGCCGCACGACCGTGGTGACCGCCTGCTCGCCGACATGCCGGCAAGCTTCTTCTTCCCTTGTCCTCCTGCGACGGCGTGACCCGCTACGTGACGGTCGAGCACGAGCGCGTCTTCCACCACCCCCTGGACCAGGTCTACGCTTGGCTGACTGACTACGAGGAGGACGACGCCCGGCGCGCCGGCGCGGTGATCATCTCCCGGGAGATCGTCAGCCAGGAAGGCGGCCGGATCGCCCTGGACGAGGAGATCAGCTCCCTTGGCCTGGAACGGTCGGTGCGGACGGTCGTGGAGCTCGACCCCCCCGACGCCTGGACGGCCCACGTCCACCACACGCCCGG
>CAYXGD010000392.1:0-1766 GCA_964464425.1 uncultured Thermoplasmatales archaeon | reverse complement strand
TCGAGGTCCCCGAGACCGAGTCCGAGGACAAGATCACGCACATCCACGACTGGGAGGAGCAGGCCGACAAGTTCGGCATGGTCCACTTCCGCGTGATCGGTGTGCCCGAGGACGAGGGACGGATGGACGCTTACTGGGACATCCTGGACGCGACCGACGTCCACAAGAACGACGTCGGCCACAACCGCAAGCGCGGCGACGAGATGACCCTCGAGGTCCGCCACGAGGCCGCCGGCCGGTTCCAGGATCGACTCCGCAAGAAGGGCGTGCTCGGCCACGACGTGAAGGTCGAGGTCATCCCGCCCGAGGAGCACTAGGCGCTTCGACCCTCGACGGACCGCGCCACGTCGCAGCGGGCCAAGGAGGCCGCGATCCGTCGCCGGTCCTCCCGTCCCTCCTGCCTTCACGGGTCTCTGCTCACGCCGCGAGCTCCGCTTCCTCTGCTCCCGCTCCTTTCCCCCGGCTCAGGGATCGCTCTGATCGGGCTCAACCAGGACAGCCGGCGGCCTGCCGTGCCGGGTCCGCCTGCCCGATCGCCTCGAAGGCATCAGCCCGTTGCTCGCACGACGGGCACGCCCCGCACGGCTCGGGCCCCTCCTCGTAGCAGCTCCAGCACAGCGCCATGGGCGCGCCGAGCTCGAGGCCCAGGTCGACGACCTCCTGCTTGCCCATCCCGTGCAACGGCTGCTCGATGGTCAGGCCCGGCTCGGTGACCAACCCCTTGTCCAGCAGGTCAGCTAGGTCATCGAAGAACCGCTGGGAGGCATCCGGGAAGGTCTCCGGGTCCACCCCGTTGTGCCCCCCAACCAGCCGGTCAGCGCCGAGGATCTCGGCCAGGTGCGCGCCGACGCTGTAGAACATGGCGTTGCGCCCGGGCACGTACCCGTAGGGCGCCTCGTCCAGCTCGGGGTTGTCGAGCCAGGGGTGGACGGGATCGTCGAGCTCTTGAAGCCACGGCATCTCGATCTCGGTCAGCGGGAGGCCGGCCTCGTCGGCCACGGCCCGGGTCGCCCGGATCTCGGGCTCGGGACGCTTGAAGTAGTTGAACGTCAGCGCGTGGACCTCGAGCCTCTTGTCCATGGCCCACCAGGTCGCCACGGTCGAGTCGATGCCCCCCGAGAGAAGGACGAGCGCCTTCATCGTCAAGGGGGCAAGGGGGGTGGGGTGGAAAGGCTTTGGGCTCGCGGTGGACGGGTTCAGACCGGCCCACAGAGGCCTTCCAGAGCCTACGACAGCATGCAGGTGACAGAGGACGGGGCCGATCCGTCGAGGGGAGCCTACGCGGACGGAGGGTGGCGCTGAGCTCTCAGCCCCGGCGGGCGGCCATCCTATCCCGCTAGCGCTGTTCTCGCGCCGATCCTCCCCGTTCCAGGCCCAGCCTCCGCCCCCGTTCCAGCGCTGCGTGACCAACGCGTGTTCAACAACTCGCTTTATACCCTACGCAGAGAGGGTGTTAGCATGCCTGAGGCGGTCGCTTCCACCACGGTCGCGCGTGAGACCCACATGGACCCTGGGCGTGCTGAGGAGATCCTCAACGATCCTGTCAAGCGAGCCGAGTGGCTCGAGGGGGCCCTGTGCCGCCAGCTCGACATGGACGCTGAGGACGCCCGGATGATCACCGGCGTGGTCCTCGACCAGTTCGGGAACAAGAAGGAGCTCCTCGACGACGAGCTGGACAGCGACGTGCGCTCGATCTTCTACACGTTGGAGAACAAGCGCATCCTGACCTTCCGGCGCATCGAGTACGAGGGCGAGGACGGCATGAC
>CAYXGD010000391.1:0-1772 GCA_964464425.1 uncultured Thermoplasmatales archaeon | reverse complement strand
GGCGCGCCGTCGAGGGCTGGGGCCCGGGCCGGGGCGTCTCCCGTGTCCCGCGGCTGACCCAGGGCCGACGCGCGGCCTTCGCTCCCCACGTCCGGGGCGGTCGCCGCGCCCACGCGCCCACCGCGGAGAAGAAGCTCGAGGAGAAGATCAACAAGAAGGAGCGGCGCCTGGCCCTCCGCTCGGCCTTGGCCGCCACGGCCGACGCCGAGCGCGTGGCCGAGCGCGGTCACCGGTTCGACCTGGAGGCCACGCCCCTGGTCATCGAGGACGCTCTCCTCGACATCGGGACCACGCAGGAGTTCCTCGATACGCTGGAGACTCTCGGCGTCGCCGAGGACGTCCAGCGGGCCAAGGACGGCACCAAGGTCCGAGCCGGGAAGGGCAAGCTGCGGGGACGACGTCTCAAGGTCCCCCGGAGCCTGTTGCTCGTCGTCCACGAGGAAGGGCCCGTGACCCGCGCGGCCAGCAACCTGCCGGGCGTCGAGTTCACCACCCCCGATCAGCTCAACGTCGAACGGCTGGCCCCCGGCGGCGACGCCGGCCGGCTCACCCTCTTCACGAGGTCAGCTCTCGAGGCGACCGGGGAGGTGGCCACGTGACCGTCAACCCCTACCAGATCATCCGCCACCCCTGGGTGACGGAGAAGACGATGAACCGCATGGACGAGGAGAGCAAGATCGACTTCGTCGTCGACATCGAGGCCAACAAGACCACGATCAAGTGGGCCGTCGAGGAGCTCTTCGAGACGACCGTCACCAAGGTGAACACGCGCATCACCATGGAAGGCAAGAAGATCGCTTCCATCGGCTTCTCGTCCCCGGAGGAAGCCGAGGACATCGCGATGCGCGTCGGTATCTTCTGAGGTGTGTACCATGGGAAAAAGGATCATTTCACAACGACGCGGCAAGGGTTCGTCGACGTTCACGAGCCCCAGCCACCGTCACAAGGCGCCCAACACGCTCCCCAAGGTCCACAAGGCCACCGCCACGGTGGAGGACATCGTCCACAACCCGGGCCACCAGTCCCCGCTGGCGGTCATCCGGCTGGACGATGGGAGCAAGGCCAGCTACCCGGCTCCGGAGGGCCTGGCCGTCGGTGACGAGATCAACCTTGGCGAGGGTGACGCCACCCTCGGCAGCATCCTTCCCCTGGGGAAGATCCCTGAAGGGCGCTTCATCTACAACGTGGAGAACAAGCCCGGCGACGGCGGCAAGTTCTGCCGATCGGCGGGCAACCGCGCGGTGGTCGTCCAGCGAGGGCGGGACACCGTCGTGGTCCAGCTCCCGTCTGGACAGTTCAAGAACTTCAACCCCGCCGTCCGGGCCGCCATCGGCACGGTGGCCGGCGGCGGCATCAAGGACAAACCGATCGTCAAGGCCGGCAAGCGCCACCACATCCTCCAATCGAAGGGCACGTACTGGCCCGTCGTGCGAGGCGTGGCCAAGAACCCGGTCGACCACCCCTTCGGTGGCGGACAGAAGCAGCACACCGGGCGACCCAAGACGGTGGCCCGCAGCGCTCCGCCGGGCCGGAAGGTGGGCTCGATCGCGGCCAAGCGAACCGGCAAGAGGTGATCAGGATGGCGAACAGGCGAACACGGAAAGCACGCAAGCGGTCCATCGAGACCCGCCGCGAAGAGGCGTTCAACTACCGCGGCAGGGAACTGGAGGAGCTCCAGGAGCTTTCGATGGAGGAACTGCTCCCCCTGCTCCCGGCTCGAGCCCGGCGCAAGCTCTCTCGCGGTCTCCGCGAGGAGGAGCGGACCTTCCTCG
>CAYXGD010000390.1:0-1778 GCA_964464425.1 uncultured Thermoplasmatales archaeon | reverse complement strand
CAGGCCCCACTGCGTCGCGCCGCGCGGGCGAAGCCGGGGGTCACAGATTGCAGCCATATCCCCGGCGCCAGGCTTGGAAGGAACCGGGCGACCAAGCCCGTCCTTCGCCCATCACCATCTTAGCTCCTCCTCAGGAGGGCAAGCCACAGGATGAGAGGCCTGGGGACGGCCCCCGGAGCGGTTCGAGAGGGTGCCATCTCACCACGGACGGTCGAAGTACGAGCCGACATCTCGGGTCCAGTCTACGAGCTTCTGGCTTGGATGGTAGGTCACCCGCCGGACCAGCCGGCGCTGCTCAGCGAGTTCGAAGCCCCTGAGGGTCCGGAGGTGGTGTCGGATCGTGATCGGTGAGCGGTCCACCGAGGCGGCCACTTGCTTGGTCGTTGACCCCGGGTTCTCCGCGACGTACAGTCCCACATCGCGTGTGGGCCTGCGACCGAACATGACCCGCGTCTCCGAGTCGTCCCAGAGGTGCGCGTCCCTTCGCATGAAACAGAGGACCTCTGCACCCTGGGTTCCCGGCCGCTCGATGACGATCCCCGCCTCTTCGAGCCGGGTGAGGTGGAAGTTCCCAAGGTTCGCGTAGATGTCCAGTTCCTTGCAGACCTGGCTCTTGTTCAGTCTCGGCTTCGACTGGAGGCGCGACACGATCCGGGCCCTCACCTCGTTCTTGAGCAATGCCCGCTGGAAGGAGGTTGGCATGCACTCCTCCGGGCAGTCTACGGCCGCCGGGACAGGACCTCGCTTGGGTTCGGTCGCCCCCCAGATATTCGCGGTTGCCGCTCGGCGGCCGGGCTCCCTCGACGAGCTCGTCGGAGCCCGAACTTGTTCTGTCTCCCAGCGGCGTGGGCGTGCTCGGCCCCCCACGGGGTCGTCGTTCGCGTCGAGGCGCGGGTTCGGAACGATGGCTGTGCTCCGCCTCGTCGTTCTGGCCCTCGCCCCCGGATGGGTCTGACTCCCTGATCTTCGAACCTCCCCATGGAAGCCATCCCCAGGCAGATATGCAGGTTCCGAACCGTTGGGGAAAGATTATCGATGCCCCACGACCCGCTGGAGGAGGTCGGTAAGCGGGCGCGATGCGATCGGAGTCCCCCGGGTCCCTCCGTCGGAGACCGAGACCGCCAGGGCTTCGGACGGTTGGTCGATGAGGAGATCGACCCGGGAGGCCGCGGATGGATATGCAGGCGACGGGGACCACTCGGGGGTGACACCCAGGTTGATGCCCGATGCCCCGCAGATCCCCAGCCGCTGGCGGACCCTGTCAGGGGAGCACGCGCTGGCCAGGACACTCTTATCCGACGAACCGATATGCCGGCTTGATGAACGGTTCCGACGACGCGACCGATGGCCCCGCGATGGGTCCGTCGAACCACGACTGGTGGCCCGAGAGCCTGGACCTCGAGATCCTCGACCAGAACGCCCGCCAGACCGGCCCCATGGGTGAGGAGTTCGATTACGCCGAGGCCTTCGAGTCCCTCGATCTCGACCAGGTCAAGCAGGACATCATGGAGGTCATGACGACCTCGCAGGCCTGGTGGCCGGCCGACTACGGCCACTACGGGCCGCTCTTCATCCGGATGGCCTGGCACAGCGCCGGGACCTACCGGACCAGCGACGGCCGAGGCGGCGCCTCGCAGGGTGCCCAGCGCTTCGCGCCGGAGAACAGCTGGCCCGACAACGTCAACCTGGATCGGGCCCGCCGGCTCCTGTGGCCGGTCAAGCAGACCTACGGCCGCAGCCTCTCCTGGGCTGACCTCATGGTCCTGGCCGGGAACGTC
>CAYXGD010000389.1:0-1779 GCA_964464425.1 uncultured Thermoplasmatales archaeon | reverse complement strand
TGGCCTCGAAGAAGGCCAGGGGGTAGTCGAACAGGGTGTCGATGTTGTGGGCTTCCTTGTCGATCTCGCGAGGGTCGATGCGGGTGGAGAGGGTCAACGGAGCGTCCATCTGGCCGCCGCGCGTCCGCGGCAGGTACGTTCTGGAGAAGTTCAGCAACCCATCGAGGAGGAGCATGATGCAGTCCTCGTCACCGTCGCAGTTGCGGCGCTTGGCCGCGTGGAAGTAGGGATGCCCCCAGTGGCCCTGGGCCCGGGTGGTCCCGATGATCCGGCACAGCACGCCGCCACTGGTGTGCGGGGCCAGGCCGACGGCCAGGTGCCCGATCAGGTCCTTCGGCGTCTCGAGCTCGTAGTAAGGCTTGAGCCCGTAGAAGCGGGTGAGCAGGTCGTCGGTGAACTCGGCGACCCGGGCCATGTAGTCCAGGCACCCCTTGTTGACGACGATGTCCTGGGGGGCCAGCTCGAGCAGTTGCTCCGGATCGGTGAGCTCCTCGCCGTGGATGTCGTGGGTGTACCCCAGCTCGCGAAGGGTCTCGACCGGCGTGCCGATCTCCCGGGGCCGGAAGTGGGTCAGCGGCAGATCGGTCATATCGTACCGGCAGGTGCCGTCCTTGAAGACCGAGATGTCGTGGTGGGCCCGTAGCATGCCCTTCTCGATCGGTTCGGGGATCCGGCTCTCGGACATGAGGCCCTGGACGCCCTTGGTCCCATCGGGCAGCTTGGGGAGCTGGAGGCGCTCGACGGCCTGGTCGACCAGCTCCCCGATCTGGACGACCCGGGACTTGGCTCGGGTGTCCTTGATCTCTGTGGTGATCTGGCAGCTGTTGCAGGCCAGGGAGAGGGTCTCGGTCCCGCACTGCGGGCAGTGCCGGGTCCCGACCTCGACCTGGCGGTGACGCTGGCCACGGTCGTCGCTGCTGGTGCCGATGGTGCCCTGTTGCTTGGCCTGCTTGACCAGGCGCTGGAGCCCGCCAGCCTTGCCCAGCGGGAACAGCGTGTGGACCGGGGGGCTCATGGCCCGCTCGGCGGCCTTCTCCGGTCGGCCCATCCGGGCGCCGATGCGGCACGGTGCCTTGGTCTCCAGCGGGACCCCCGAGAGCTGGGCGGCCAGGGCCAAGGGGTCCTGGATGCTATCGTCCGGGGTGCGGACCCGTTCGAGACCCTCGGCGGTGGCCTGGTAGCCGGCCCCTCGGATGACCGGGGTCGAGCATCGGTGGTCGAGGACCAGGCGGTCGCGGGCCTCGGCGGTCTGGACCTCGTGACAGGCGCCCAGACGTTCGAGCAGGTCCTTGGTGTTGGCCTGCCGGGGAACGGCAAGGCGGCCGCGATCCAGGCTGGCATCGGCCAGGGCCTGGGACAGCTCGGTGATCTCGCTGGGGGTGAGGTCGTGCCACAGGAGGGTGAAGCGGGGATGCAGCGGCGTGCCGGTCTCCTCGGCGAAGGCGAAGGCCCGGGCGGCCTGCATGTCGGTCAGGGTCGGCGGCTGGTGACCGGCGGCTTCGACGACCTGGCGCCACCATTCGGGGCACCAGGCGGCCTGGGCCAGCGGCTTGTTGTTCTCAAGGAACTCGCCGAACGGGACGAGCATCTCGCCCATGTCCAGGATGCTGGCCACCTGGTCCCGGATCTCGAGCGCGTGCTCGCACCCCTCGACCTCGAGCACCGTGCCGTCGTGCAGGCGGACGATGGGCGGCTCGATGGTGTCGCAGGGCGTGGCCACGGTACCCTTGCCGGGGCGCTCGACCTTCATCTGGGTGCCCACGGCCAGGAAGTCGTCGA
>CAYXGD010000388.1:0-1799 GCA_964464425.1 uncultured Thermoplasmatales archaeon | reverse complement strand
GTCACTCCTGCGTTACGAAGGTCTCCTTGATAAAAGGCCCCCCTGCCCTGGTGCTACCGACCAAGCCGGTCAGCGAGCCTCCAGGTAGGGGTTGGGGCCCCACGGCTTGTCGGTCCGGTGGCAGACGACCTGGCCCTGGCTGCAGAGGGTCCCATCGGGCGCGGTCAGCTCGACCTCGGCCGTGATCCGCCGCCCCTGGACCTCGACGACCTCCGATGTCAGCGTGACCGGCTCGCCCAGAGGCGCCTTGGCCCGGTAGCCCACGTCGATGGCGACGGTCAGGAAGTGGGGCAAGGGGTCCATGCCGTCCCGGGCGACGTGGTCGACGGCCGTCCAGATCCCGTGGCAGTCGATCAGGGTCGCCTGGACGCCGCCCCCCATGACGCTGAACGACCCTGCGTGGTGCTCGCCCCCCGTCCACTCGGCGACCAAGCCGCCCCCCTCCCGGGGGTAGGATTTGATCTTGAACCCCTCGGGGTTCTGGGGCCCGCATCCGAAGCACGGGTTGTCCTTGGGGCCGATCAGGTCCTGGAGGGGCTCGTCGAGCGCCTTGAACATCAGGCCTTGCATCGGGTCGAGGGACTTGGGCTTGCCGGGTCGGCGTCGAGCGTGTGGACCGTGCCGGCTGGTAGAAGGACGCCGATACGGGCAGGGTAGGCTAGCGCCGAGGCAAGATGCCCCACGACGATCCCGACCCACCCCTGGCAGAGGTCCCCCCGCCGGAGGGGGACAGCGGGCTGACGGTCTCGCCCTGGGTCGTCCTGGCCGTCATCGTGGGCCTGACCCTCTTCGCCATCGCGGTCGTGATGATGTTCGGGTGAACCGGGCATCGGGCGGGCGCCGAGCTTATGCCCTCCACCGCTCTAACCGTGCTAGGGGTTCCCATGCTCACCCAGGAGGTGGTCGTCGAGACACCCGACCGGCCCGGCACCTTGGGCCAGATCTTCTCAGCCCTGGCCCGGGCCGGTGTCGAGACCCTGGGTGTGGCTGCCGAGACCTACCACGAGGGCGGCCGCCGCTGGCGACGCGTCCGCCTGCTGTGCCGCGACCAGACCGAGGGGGCCGCCACCCTGAAGCACGCGGGGATGAGCGTCCGGGTCCAGGACGTCGTCTACCTCCAGGTCGAAGCATCGGTCGCCCGCCTGGACTGGGCCATCGAGCGGCTCTCGGAGGCCGGGATCGAGGTCGAGACGCTCTACCACGCCTACGCGCCCGGAGGGCCCGGGCTCGTGCTCGTCGTGGACAACGCCTCCAAGGCCGCCGAGCTGCTCTGATCGCGCCCCCGAGGCAACCCCTATATGACCGACCCAGCTTACCTGGGACCAAGATGTCGAACCAGCAGCCGATGACGCTGGCCGAGAAGATCCTGGCAGACCACGCTGGCCAGGATGAGCTGCGGCCAGGCAGCATCGTCGAGGTCCCCGTGGATGTGGCCATGGCCCACGAGGCCTGCGCCCAGCTCGTCAAGCCGTTCGAGCAGATGGGCGCCGAGGAGGTCTGGGACCCCGACAAGATCGTCATCCCGATCGATCACTGGGTGCCAGCCAGCACCGAGTCCAGCGCCCGGCTGCACCACATCATCCGCAAGTTCGTGCGCAAGCACGACCTCCACCACTTCTACGACATCGGCAACCACGGCATCTGCCACCAGATCCTCGTCGAGGAGGGCTTCTGCCTGCCCGGCGACATCGTCGTCGGCACCGACAGCCACACCAACATGGCCGGCGCCGTCGGCAGCTTCGCTTGCGGCATCGGGCCCACCGAGATGGCCAGCGTCTTCGCCACCGGCGAGGCCTGGT
>CAYXGD010000387.1:0-1806 GCA_964464425.1 uncultured Thermoplasmatales archaeon | reverse complement strand
CCGATCTCGCCGTACCGGAGCAGGTAGGTCGTCCAGGTCCCGGCCACGGCGCCCGATAGGGGCCTGGCATTTAGGCGTTTGCTCGCGCAGCCCACCTCACCCCAAACCGCAACCTTTCTAGTGCTGGGGTGGCTCAAGGAGGGACGTGCAGACCTCCCACCGTGTGATCGTCGGGGACGCCCGGGACCTGGCGTCGGTCGAGGACGACAGCGTCGAGCTGGTCGTGACCTCGCCGCCGTACCCGATGATCGAGATGTGGGACGAGGTGTTCGCCGAGCAATCCCCAGAGGCCCGGGAGGCGCTGGACCGCGGGGACGGCCAAGCCGCCTTCGAGGCCATGCACCAGGTGCTCGACGAGGCGTGGGCCGAGGTCGGCCGCGTCCTCGTGGACGGGGGGATCGCGTGCTTGAACGTCGGCGATGCCACACGGCGGGTGGGTGACGGGTTCCGGCTCTACCCGAACCACGCCAGGGTCCTGCAGGCCATGACGCGGCTGGGGTTCGAGCCGTTGCCGGACATCCTGTGGCGCAAGCCGACCAACAGCGCGGCCAAGTTCATGGGCTCGGGCATGCTGCCGCCCAACGCGTACGCGACCCTGGAGCACGAGTACATCCTGATCTTCCGCAACGGGGCCGGCCAGCGCGGCTTCGAGCCCAAGGCCCCCCGGCGGTACGAGAGCGCCTACTTCTGGGAGGAACGCAACGCCTGGTTCACCGACCTGTGGACCGATCTCAACGGCGAGCGTCAGACGTTGACCGATCCGGCCGCCAGGGATCGCTCGGCGGCCTTCCCCTTCGAGCTTCCCTACCGCCTGATCAACATGTTCTCGGTCCACGGCGACACGGTCCTGGACCCCTTCTGGGGCACAGGGACCACGAGCCTGGCAGCCATGGTCGCAGCCCGCTCGTCGATCGGCGTCGAGCTCGAACCGAGCTTGGCAGCCAGCTTCGAGGACCGGGCCCGGCAAGCCCCGGACCTGGCCGCCCGTGTCCTCGACGAGCGCCTGGCCGCCCACGCCGACCACGTCAACCGGCGCGCTGACGAGGGGACCCCCCCGGGCTACACGTCCAGCCACTACGGGTTCCCGGTGACGACCCAACAGGAGAAGCAGCTCCTGTTCCGCACGATCCAGGCCATCGAAGCGACAGAGGCCGGTTTCGAGGTCGACCACGTCCCCTACCGGCCGATACCGGCGGGAACAGGCCCTCAAGACGCCATCAAGCAGGCGGGATGAGGCCTCTGGTCGCAAGGCAAGGTTTTATCAGCTCAGCGAGACTCTCCAGGCCTGCATGCCAACAGGCACTGTGAAGTTCTTCGACGCACAGAAGGGCTTCGGATTCATCGAGACCCCCGACTCCGACGACGACGTCTTCTTCCACGTCGACGCGATCGACGGCCCCGACCCCCGCGAGGGACAGGAGCTCGAGTTCGACATCGAGCAAGCTCCCCGTGGTCCTCGGGCCGCCAACGTCAAGGTCCTCTAGACCTGACGCGACTCGTTCGTAGGTTCACCCTCACACGGTAACCGCTCGGATCGACCCTTTCGAACCTTCTCCCCTCTCTTCCTGACCCGCCAGCGGAGCTCTCGTCACACCCCAGCGGCCGGCCGGACGCAAACCGCAACGCTGAAGAGGTCACTCCGGGCTGGTGACGGTCGGGATGGGATGATGCGCCCCACACTGCTCCTTGCCAGCCTGTTGCTTCTACCCGCTGTGACCGGCTGCATCGTGCCCGAGAACATGACCGTGCTCAAGGAGGAGCTGGGGTACGCCTCCGTCGATCTCCCCGAGGTCATCGTCCGGATCC
>CAYXGD010000386.1:0-1815 GCA_964464425.1 uncultured Thermoplasmatales archaeon | reverse complement strand
ACTACCTCGAGCAGCTCAAGCAGGAGACCCGGGAGCAGGCCGCCGAGGAGAGGTCCGAGGACTGACGCTGGCTAACAGGGGGCCGGCCCGCGGAACGCTAGCCGGCCCTCGTAGGTCAGCGTGAGGTTCCCGCCGGGACACGCCAGCACCCGTTCCTCGCCGACCGGCCAAGGACCCTGGCCGACCGTCTGGTTCCCACCGGTCACCAACCGGCTCGCGTTCAGCGGATCCACGCGGGTCAGCTCCAACGTCATCTCCAGGCGATCCCCTTGGGCCAGGAGCGACAGCTCCAACAGAGGCTTGCCTGGCGGCACGTCGCACGTCGTCAGCCCCTGGAAGATCAGCGTGGGTCCGACGGAGAGCGTGAACGGTTGGCTGCCATCGGTCGGGCAGGTGGCCACGAGGCTGCCTCCGGTCACCCACGACCTCGGGGGCTCGTCGAGATCGACCGACCCGTTGAGCTCCGCCGCGGCCCCCGCCCACGAGGCGTTCAGCCTGGCCAGCGGGAACGGGCCGTCGTTGGGGGCGGCCAAGCTCAACCGCCAGCCGTCCTGGACCCCGTCGTCATCGATGTCGAGCTGGTCGACCACCAGGGGAGCATCGACGCCGGGGATGTGCCGCTGGCATCCCGACAACCCCAACGGCGGGAGATCGTTGCCACGCCAGGTCACGTTCACCTGGCTCTGGCCGGGCCAGCACGGCGTGTAGATCCGGGAGCCGTTGCCCAGGGGTTCCCGAGCGACCCGGCTCTTCAGCGCCGTCGCGTAAACCCGGACCGGCTCGTCGCCCACGGTGACCGAGAGGCTGCTGGGATCGATGGGCCCACCGTCCACCAGGGTCAGCTGCACGGCGTCGGTCTGACCGTCGGCGTCACCGTCGACCAGCCGTCCCTCGAAGAGGGGCGGTGCCACGGGGGCCGCCACGCCGCACTCGTGGACCACGAGCTTGCGGACCGCCCCTTCGATGAGGATCTGGTACTCGTGGACACCTCCGGGGCACGTGAACAGGAGCCCTCGCCCCGGCCGCCAGGTCTCCCCTTCCAAGCCGGTGACCGGCTCGACCCGCTGACCGTCCCGGTGGACCTCCACCCGATCGGCCTGGACCGGGCTGTCGCTGGCCACCAAGGTGATGTTCACGTGATCGTAGCGCCCGTCCCCGTCGACGTCGACCCGGGTCGAGCTCCAGGCGTAAGCCGGCCGGTCGTCCGGCGAAGGAGCTGGCTGGCTGGTGCAGCCCGCCAGGAGCAGGAGGCCGACGAGCAGGAGCGCCCGGCGCATCGGACGGGACATGGAAGCCGGCTACTTGAGGACCGTGGCTTGGGGACGGCCCCTGCCGAGAGCCTCCCTGGGTCGAGCGCTGCCGGGCAAAGGCCTTCAACGAGAGGCTCGGTGCCGGCCCCCATGCCCTGGCAGGTCCTCGAGCACACCGCCGACGTCGGTCTCCGCGCCACGGGGGACGACCTGGAGGCCGCCGTGGCCGACCTGGTCTCCGGGTTCGGTCACCTGGTCTGCCCCGAGGGCGAGGTCGAGGCTCGCGAGGAGGAGGTCATCGAGGTCGAGGCAGAAGCCCTCGACGATCTGATCGTCGACCTGCTCGACGAGGTCAACTTCCTCCACCAGATGGAGGGCTTCATCCCCTGCCAGGCCGAGGTCGCCCTCTCCGACGGTCGCCTGGTAGCCCACCTGGCGGGTGAGCCCTGGGACCAGGAGCGTCACGGCTACCTCATGGAGATCAAGGCCACCACCTACCACGAGCTCAAGGTGCAGGCCGACCCGGCCGTTATCGAGGTCATCTTCGACATCTGAACCTTTTCTT
>CAYXGD010000385.1:0-1822 GCA_964464425.1 uncultured Thermoplasmatales archaeon | reverse complement strand
TTATGGGAGTCTGGGTTGCGGGGGGACTGGTCATCTCTCCGTGCCCACTCTTCTTGTCACGCATCCCCTCGGGATGCAACCGACCCCTCAGCGTGAGCTGGGGAGATCGGAAGCGGTCCGTCCTGGATCGAGCGTCGAGGCCTTCGCCACCGCCTGACCGGGCGGCGGCTTCCCGGCCGTGGTGATGACAGAGGTCGTCGCCACCGGCCCCCAGAGACGCCTCGGGTCCAAGAGCTCCAGACGGCGTCCAGGGACCGGACGCGATGGCCTTGCTATCCAAGCCGCGGGCGCGCAGCCAGCCTCGTTCACCCTGGCGCAGGCACGCGATGGACGATGCCGTCGAAGCCGGTGTCGAAGGAGGCCAGCTCCTCGATCCCTTGGTCCTCCATGCAGACGACGGTCGTCCAGTCGGTCAGGCTTAGCCCCTGGTCGAACCGCTCGTGGTAGAGGGCCAAGGCTTCCTCGAGCTTGCCTCGGCTGATCGGGTGGATCCTGCCGACGATCCCCGGCCGCTGGCGGTTCCCCCAGATGAGCGTGGAGAGTTCTTGGGCCTTCGTGATGCTCGGGAGCCGTTGGCTGACGTAGTTGAATGCCTCCACGAGGACGGCTTCGGTGGTGTGGATGCGCCCCCATCGACCCTCGACGACACTGCGGAGGACTCTGCTTGCCTGCTCGCGCCCTTGGTCCCGAGGGTTGATCGCCGCGATCAACAGGCCCGTATCGACCATGAGGTCGGGCATCACGGCCCGCCGCCGTAGAGCTCCTCGTCGATCCGGCTGGCATCGGTCTCGATCCCCAGGTCCACGACGTTGTCCAGGAAGTCGTCGAGTTCCTCCCTCGTCCACGGTCGCCAGGGCCCTTCGCGCTCCTTGAGGAAGTCCGACCGTCGAGCGCTGGCGAACGAGATGAGCCAGCTCACGAACTCGTCCTGGCTGGCCGTCTGGCCGACCTCTTCCTCCACGAGGTGCTTGAGCTCATCGAACCTCGCCTTGGTCTCCTGGTCGATGCGCAGGGTGGTTGCGCCCATGTACATGTGTATATGGTCCGTATATCTTCTATATATCTTCTGGCCAGACGTGTCGAACGGGTGGCCGCTGGAGCTGGAGATCGCGCCTGCGCCCTCCGTCGTGCGCTGGGAGGACCCAAGGTCTGACGTGCAAGCTCAGGGGTGGAGGACAAGGTGGAAAGGAAGGGTAGAGAAGACGCCGCGCGGTCCCCCGCGCGTCGTGAGGAGAGAGACGGGCGGATCAGGTGCGGACGGTCCGGCGCCGCCGCCTGATCGCCTTGGTCTACCCGGCGTAGTAGTTGGGACCGGGGACCTCTTCCTTCATGCCCTTGCGGGAGCGCACCTGACCGATGATCTTGCGCTCCAGGCTGTCGGGCACGGCCTCGAAGCCGGCCATCTCGGTGCTCCACATGGCCCGGCCACCGGTGGCCGAGCGGATGGCTGCCGAGAAGCCGAACATCTCGTCCACCGGCGCCTTGCCGTGGACGATGGCGGCCTCACCCTCGGACTCGATGTCCTCGATGACCGAGCGGCGCTGCTGAAGCTCCCGGGTCACGTCGCCCATCAGGTCCTGGGGCACGTTGACGTAGGTCTTCTGCATCGGCTCGAGCAGTGTGGGCTTGGCGATGAGCATGGCGCCGTAGATGGCGTTCCGGACCGCCGGGATCGTCTGCGAGGGACCGCGGTGGATCGCGTCCTCGTGCAGCTTGGCGTCGAGCAGGCGGACCTTGACGCCCATGCAGGGCTCGTCGGCCAGGGGCCCGCCCTTCATGACCTCCTCGAAGCCCTCGGTCACCAGCTCCATGGTCTCGTGGA
>CAYXGD010000384.1:0-1824 GCA_964464425.1 uncultured Thermoplasmatales archaeon | reverse complement strand
AACTTGTCGTCCTGGGGGATGATCCATTCCTTGAGACCCACGGGCCCACCTACCGGCGCCACCGGCTCACGGGGTATCAATATTTCGCGGCCGCCGTCAAGCGCCCTCGGCGCTGGCCACCTTGTGGTTGATGGCGACCTCGGCGACGTCGGCGGCGTAAGCGGCCGTTCGCCCGATCGATTCGATGATGAACGCCAGGTGCGTGACAGCGCCCGAGCCGAAGTCGGTGGCCTTCTTCAGGTACCCGGCCTGATCGTCCTGGAAGCGGTTGGCCTTCTCGATGATCGCGTCGGCCCGTGCAGCATCCCCCTGGCGGAAGGTCTCGATCGCATCGGCGAACAGGGCGCTCGCGCGGCGCCACGCCTCGGCCAGCTCACCCATGAACGCCTCCCGTTCCTTGGTCCTGGGTAGCTCGACAGCCTCGCGGCCCACCCGGTCAGCGTGGTCGGCCGTGCGCTCGGTCAACCGAGCGACCAGGAGCACGTTGAGCGCCTGGCTCGGCGAGAGCTCCATCTTGCTGGCGTAGCTGACGTCCCGGAGCAGGGCGTGGAACTGCTTGTTGACCAGCCAGTAGAGGCGGTCCACCTCGTCGTCCCGGTCCCGGAGGCTGTCCCGGGTGGAGGCCTCGGGGTCCTTGAGCAGGGTCTCGGCCTCCTGCTGCATGGCCTGGGTGAGCATGCTCATCCGGCGAAGCGCCTTGTCGACGTGGAACTCCTTGGGGTCGAGGAAGTCCTGGACCGTCACCGACCGCATGTCCTCCTCGATGACCTCGAGCCCCATGATCCGGGTCACCGCCCGCCGGACGGACTGGCGCGCCTCGGCCGAAAGGGGCTGCTTGGCGTCGATCTCGATCGCGTCGTACCCCATGAGGTAGGCTGCGATGATCTTGCGGAACAGGTACTCGGTGGTCACGTCCCCGGCGTCGATCTTGTACCGCGTGACGCCCCGCTCGCCCTTGGCGTGGGGCTGGATGGCCAGGCTGCCGTCGGGCTGCTCGGTGCAACCGACGACGTCCCCGGCCTCGAGGCTGACCTTGTCTGCCCAGGCCTTCGGCAAGGTGACCGTCAGGCTCGATCCCCCTGTCAGCTGGACCTTGCGGAGCTCCATCGTGCTTCACACACCGTCGTAGGGTGTATATGTAGTTTCTACATAGAATAAGGAGGCATATAGAGGGATTGGAGATTCTGTGGGGAACGGGTATATCTACGGGGGTTTGTGGGTCGGACGTGCCCCGACGAAACTCCGCACGTGATGCGGTCGAGAGGCTGAGCGAGACCGGCGGGCCCGGGAGGGCGATGTTGCTGGCCCTGATGATGGTCAGCATGGCGCTGGCAGGTTGCGTGAGCGGTGACAACGGCGGCCAGGTCCTCCAGCAGGCGGGCTCGTCCACCGTGTTCCCCATCGCCGAGGCGTGGGCTGAGGAGATGGCCAAGGACGGCATCCAGGTCGTGGTGGCCGGCGGCGGCAGCGGTGCTGGCGCCTCCAAGCTCTGCGCTGGCGAGGTCGACATCGGAGACATGTCCCGCGAGCTCAAGGAGAGCGAGCGACAGGACTGCCAGGCCAACGGGATCGAGCCCGTGGTCTGGAAGGTCGCCTTCGACGGCATCACGGTGACCGTGAACCCCGAGAACGACTGGGTCAACAACCTGACGGTGGCCGAGCTCGAGCACATCTGGCGCCCCGACGACCCCGCCCAGACCTGGAGCGACGTTCGCGAGGGCTGGCCCGACCGGGAGATCGAGCTCTTCGGGCCGGACTCGGACTCGGGGACCTACGACTACTTCGTCGAGACGATCCTCGGCGAGGACACCGCCCCCCGCCAGG
>CAYXGD010000383.1:0-1827 GCA_964464425.1 uncultured Thermoplasmatales archaeon | reverse complement strand
TCGACCTTCTCCAGGGCCTTGTCCACCAGGTCCTGCTCGATGTCCCGGATCGTCACCGTGTACCCGGCCAGACCACACAGCTCGGCGATCCCGTGGCCCATGTCGCCGGCACCCAGGACAGCGATCGTCTCGACATCCTTGCTCATGGAGGGCGGATGCGGTTCCGGGCTCAAGGGCTTGATGGCAGGAGAACCTGAACCAGGTGGGGATACAACCCGTAGGTAACCTCCACGTCACCTATCCCGGTGGCGTGGACGCCAGGGCCTCCCGGCCGCTCCTCCCAACGGTGAGAACGGCGGCAGGCTTCTTATCCAGACGGGCCAGACCCCAGGTGCATGGCAGGGTCCAGCTGGGTGGACTGCCCCACCTGTGGCACCACCCTCAAGCAAGCCAAGCTCCAGGATCACCTCTCCCGCGTCCATCCCGGCGGCGCGACGACCGCCGAGGAGCGCGAGCGGCGACAGCGCCTGGGCCACCTCGCCCGCGTGAGCCTCGGCGGTCTGCTGGCCCTGGCCATCGTGGTGGGGTTGGCCTGGGTCATGATCGCCTTGGGCGATCCGGCGGCCGTGCAGCTCACCGCTGAGGGCGAGCCCACGATCGGCGCCGCAGACGCACCGGTGACGATCTACCTCTTCGAGGACTACCAGTGCCCGTTCTGCGCGGCCTGGGAGACCGACGGGGGCCTCGACCACGTCATGGAGACCTGGGTCGCCTCGGGCCACGCCACGCTCGTCCACAAGGATCTGGCGTTCATCAGCGAGGACTCGATCGCAGCCGCCGAGGCCAGCCAGGCGGTCTGGCACCTGCAGCCGGAGCTCTGGCCGAGCTGGAAGGCCTTCATCTTCGAGCATCAGGGCGCCGAGCGCAGCGGATGGGCCGATCGCGCCCAGATGATCGCGTTGACGGAGGCCTGGGCTGAGCAGACGCCGGTCTGGCGACCCGCCGACATGGCCACCTTCCGCGACCAGATGGAAGAGCAGACCCACCGGGCCGAGGTCCTCGGCGACATCGAGGAGGCCAGAGCCGCCGGTGTCCACACCACGCCGACCATGGTGATCGGCGGCGAGCGCGTGCCCGCCCACGATCTCGAGCTCGTCGACGGCGCGATCCGCCTGGCCTACAAGGATGCCACCGGCCGGGCGCCACCATGATCGAGATCACCTCCCGGCACAGCCGGCAGGCAGCTTGGCTGGTGGCCGGCGTGGCCACGGTCGGCAGCTTGTCCCTGAGCGGGCTCCCGGCCCTGGGATGGTGGGGGATGGGGCTCGCCCCGTGCGAGCTGTGTTGGTACCAGCGGATCCTGATGTACCCGCTGGTCCTCCTCCTGGGCGCGATCGTCCTCCATCCGGCGCTTCCGGCCCGGTGGATCGTCCTGCCCTTGGCCGTCCCAGGTGCGGCCATCGCGGCCTACCACTCCCTGATCCAGCACCTGCCCCAGCTCGAGATCGGCACGTGCTCGGTGGGCACCTGCACGGCCCAGCTGTGGGCCCTTGGCCCGTTCTCGATCCCCAACCTCAGCCTCATCGCCTTCCTCCTCATCCTCGGCCTGACCCTCACCGAGGCGCGCCTCCCTTCCGGGACCGGTCGAGCCACCGGCCGCAGCGCGTGATCCGGGCGGTCCCAGGGGGTCGGGCGCAGAGCACCTGCTCCCATCGTTGGGAGCGGCCTCGCCCCCTCATATACGCTGGCTGCCGACAGGGAGGTGAGGTACGAGCCCATGGTCAAGATACGCTACGTCGCCATCGCCGCCCTTCTCGCGCTTGGTGCGATCCCGACGATCGCCAACCTGATGGATGACCCGTCTGCCCCCGCACCCGATGGTGATGC
>CAYXGD010000382.1:0-1834 GCA_964464425.1 uncultured Thermoplasmatales archaeon | reverse complement strand
TCCACCCGCCGGCCGGCACATCAGCCTCGAACAGGGTGGTGCCGTCTAGGCGGACCACCATGTGCGGAGCGATGGCGTCGAGCTCCTGGCCGTCGGCGCGGACCCGCAGCTCGTAGAGGCCCGAGGCCTGCACATCGAAGGCTTGCCCGATGTAGCCGTTGGCCCACAGGTTCCACCGCTGGTCGCCGGAGGCTGAGGTGTCGCTCTCCAACCCGCCGGTGTCGCGGGTGTCGAAGGCCTCGGCCTCGGTACCGGTCGTCGACGACCGGTCGACGATGGCGCCCTGGGCCGCGGCCTCGACGGTGACGTCCTGGGTCGCCGTGTCGCTGGCCCCATCAGGATCGGTCACCGTCAACGTGACCGTGTACGTCCCACCAGCCGCGTACGCGTGGCTGGCCGTGGCACCGGTGCTGCTCGCACCATCGCCCCAGTCCCACGCGTAGCTCAACGCGTCACCATCGGGATCGCTGGACCCCGAGGCGTCCGCGCTGACCGAGAGATCGCTGGTCGACGTGGTGAACGACGCGCTGGGCGCGCTGTTGGTCTCGGTGGGCACGATGGCCACCTTGTCCAGCAGCAGGTTGCGGTCACCGTAGCTGGCCCATCCGTCGTTGGTGAACACGATCTCCAGGGTCTGGACCCCGGTGGCCAGGTCGACCTGGGTGGCATACGTGCTCCACCCGCCGGCCGGCACATCAGCCTCGAACAGGGTGGTGCCGTCTAGGCGGACCACCATGTGCGGAGCGATGGCGTCGAGCTCCTGGCCGTCGGCGCGGACCCGCAGCTCGTAGGTGCCAGCCTCCTGCACGTCGAAGGTCTGACCGATGTACCCGTTGGACCAGAGGTTCCAGGAAGCGCCGCCGGACGCGGTGCTGTCGGCCTGCTGGCCCCCAGCGGACTTGGTCTCGAAGCCCTCGGCCTCGATGCTGGCTGTGCCGGAACGATCCACGGTGGCTCCCTGGAGGGGCGCCGACACGCTCACGTCGTCCTGGCTCGAGCCGCTGGCGCCGTCGGGATCCGTCACGGTCAGGGAGACCGTGTAGGTCCCGGCGGCCTCGTACGTGTGGCTGGCCGTGGCACCGGTGCTGGTGGCACCATCGCCCCAGTCCCACGCGTAGCTCAACGCGTCACCATCGGGATCGCTGGACCCCGAGGCGTCCGCGCTGACCGAGAGATCGCTTGTTGACACCGTGAACGACGCCGACGGCGCACGGTTGGCCTGGTTCCAGCTGACGTCAACCTTGTCGAGCAACAGGTTACGGTCCCCGTAGCTGGCCCACCCATCGTTCGTGAACGCGACGCGTAGGTCGTGGTCGCCGGTGGTGGCGACCTCGACGTCGACGGCGTGGTGGCTCCAGCCGCCAGCCGGAACGTCGGCCTGCAGAACGGTCGTGCCGTCGAGCTTGACGACCATGTGCGGAGCGATCCCATCGAGCTCCTGCCCTTGGGCACGGATGTCGAACCGGTAGATGCCGGCCTCCTGCACGTCGAAGCCTTGCGAGACATAGCCGTTGGCCCACAGGTTCCAGGAAGCGCCGCCGGACGCGGTGCTATCGGCCTGCTGGCCCCCAGCGGACTTGGTCTCGAAGCCCTCGGCCTCCACGCTGGCCGGGGTCGAGGCGCTGACCGGGACGCCCGAGGGCGTGGTCGTGCCGCTGGTGCTCCCGCTGCGTTCTGCCTTCACGCCGTCGATCCAGACCTGTGCCGAGGGCTTGGGGCCCCCGTCGTAGGCTCTCTCGAAGCCCCAGTGGCGTTCGGCCTCCCCGTAGTAGTTGGCCAGGTCCATGTTCGGAGCGTCGAACCACGAGCGGTAGATCAGGCCCTGGACACCGGC
>CAYXGD010000381.1:0-1846 GCA_964464425.1 uncultured Thermoplasmatales archaeon | reverse complement strand
GACGGCACCGTTCTTGGTGCCGGTGTCGAAGTCGTCGTAGTTGGCGACCGAGATCACGCCCGGGGTCGGGTTGCGGGCGTAGCTGCTGGTCCAGGTCTTCCCGCTGGTGTCATAGTTGCCGGCGGCGAAGAGGACCGGGATCCCGGCCTCGATGAACTGGTTCTGGAGGCTGATGAGGGTGCCACCGGGGAAGCTAGCCGAGCAGCCGGGCACGTCGCCGTAGGAGTTGGTGACGACGGTGATGCCCAGGCGCTCGCGGTTGGCGTACATGTAGTCGAGGCTGGAGGTGGCGTCCAGCACGAAGATGCCGGCGCCGGCGCCTGCGGCCACGAGCTTGGCCGAGGGGGCGGTGCCGATGTAAGGCTCGCTGGGGGACTGGAGGGCCAGGCCGTTCTTGACGGCCCAGCCGTTCCCGGCAGCGATGCCGGCCACGTGGGTCCCGTGGCCGACGGTCTGATCACAGTAAGGGGTGGATTCCTGGAGGAGGAGGGGGACGTTGACGCACTCCTTGAGCTTGGGTTCGAAGGGGGTGACGCCCTCGACGTGGGTGGACTCGGCCCACAGGTCAGGGTGGAGCCCGTTCACGCCGGTGTCGACCACGGCGATGGTGGTGCCGCTGCCGTCGATGCGTTCGGGGGTGCCGTCGCCGTCGGTGTCGACCTCGATGGGAGGGCGATCGAAATCGGAGACCGTCGGCCACTGCGGGTCCTGCCAGACCTCGGCAACATCGGTGGAGAACACGGCGGTGTTGGAGAAGTAGGTCAGCTTTCGATCCTGTTCGAGGCGTTCCAGGGCCGGGTCGTCCTCCAGCGCGTAGACATCGCTCTCCGCGCCGGAGATGCCGACAGCAGGGATCGCCTGGAACCTGTAAAGCAGGTCTAGGCCACGGTCCGCGAGCTGGGCGTCCGTGGGGACGTCCTGGAACGATGCGTAGGTGGCGATGGCGCGGATGACCTCGCCGGTCCCCGCGTCGGTGGCCGCGCCGGCCGTGCCCACGAGGGGCGCGACGGCGGTCAGCGGCATCAGGATCATCAAAAGCGCCAGGGCCAGGGTCGTGAGCTTGGACCCCTCCCGGGCCATGGTCGTGAGCTTGCCTCCGAAGCCGGTGGTCGGATCGTGCAAAGCGGTTCTCCTCCCGTGGGAGAGCACGGGGGACAACCGCCTACCCGATCGGCAGAGTGCCCTCTACCAAGGACGACGGAACTGAGGGTCCCGATGCGCCTCCCGCTCTGAGCGACCACTTGCTACTAAATCAAGGTTTCCTCGCTAGGGCGGCGGAGGCACCTGTAACATGCCACGGTGAGGCACACCCGGCCCGGAAGGTCTTCGGGTACCCTCCCGCCGGTGACACGCGCTGGGTCACTCGTACATGCTGCGGACGACCCGCTGCTGGTGCATCGGGTTGGGCCCGCCCATGATCTTGAGGGAGCGTGCGTCGCGGTAGTACCGCTCGACGTTGGCATCGCGCATGAACCCGGTGCCGCCGTGGAGCCGGATGGCCGAGCGGGTGTGCTCGACGGCCATCTCGGTGGCGTGGATCTTGGCCTCGCTGGCCAGGACCGAGAACGGTTCGCCGCGGTCGCGCTTGTCGGCGGCGGTGAGCGTGATGTAACGGGCGGTGTCGGCGGCCACCTGCATCTTGGCCAGGCGGTCCTGGATGGCCTGGAACTCCTTGATGGGTTGGCGGAACTGCTCGCGCTGCTCGCCGAACTCGATCGAGTCCTCGAGAGCCGCCTCCATCAGGCCGACGCCGCAGGACGCCACGGCCAGGCGGGAGACCCGCAGGGCTTCGCCGACCTCGTCCATGCCGTTGCCGACGGTGCCTAGCACATCGTCGCGGGGGACC
>CAYXGD010000380.1:0-1855 GCA_964464425.1 uncultured Thermoplasmatales archaeon | reverse complement strand
CTGGGCCGGCTCTCGAGCTTGAGCATGTTGACCTCGTGCTCGGCCAGGGGGGTCAGCGCCTGGTAGAGCGCGCCGGCTCTGTGGTCGGTGGCGAACACGAGGGAGGTCTTGTGCCCGCCGGTGCCCCGGTCGGCGGCCTCGCGCTCGATCACGACGAACCGTGTCCGGTTGTGGGGGGTCGTGGCGACATCCTCGGCCAGGATCTCGAGCCCGTGGTCGATGGCTGCCTGGTGGCCGGCCAAGGCGCCCTCGCCGACCAGCGCCTCTTCGGCGATGTTCCGGGCGCTCCCGGCGGTGTCGTGCTCGCTGACCGGCTCCATGCCGTGCTCCCGGAGGAACGCGGCGCACTGGTCCAGGGCCTGCGGGTGGCTGTGCACCCGGTCGATGTCGGCCAGGGTCTGGCCGGGTAGCGCCATCAGGCAGTGCTCGATGGGCAGGATGATCTCGCCGGTGATGAAGAGGTCGTGCTGGCGGAGGAGATCGTAGCTGCGGGCGATGCTGCCCGCCTGGCTGTTCTCCACCGGGACGACGGCCGCGTCGACCTTACCGGTGGCCACGGCCTCGAAGACGTCCTCCAAGGCGTGCAGGGGCACCGGGTCGGCCTCGGGGAACCGCTGGAGGAGCGCCTCCTCGCTGTAGGCACCCCGCTCGCCCTGGAAGGCCACGCGCATCACCACGGCCATCCGGGCGTGCGGCTTGAACGTTCTGCTCGGCCCTCGGGTCCGTTCAACAACAGCGCTAGCGTCTTTATCTACCCCCAGGAACCCCCAGGGCCAGGAGACGTGCACATGCGCTGGATCGTCGGACTCATGCTGATCACCGCCGTGTTCGCCGGTTGCCTTGGTGGCGACGGCGACGAGCTGACGCCCCAGGGCGCCGACGGACCGATCACCGAGCTGGACCTACCCGTCCTCGAGGACGGCATCGTCAAGATGGACGTGGAGGTGCCCGTGGTCCTGATCGGCTACCCGGATCAGGCCGTGGCCACCCTGCAGGAGCGCCTGGACAGCGAGACCGTCGCCCATGGGACCAGCGACTTCAACCAGGTCCTGCCCCCGGACCCCGACGAGGGCGTCGAGGGCAACGCGCCTCTGCTGGGCGAGAGCATGGACGTCCCGATCCAGCCGACCGCCCGGTACGACGTCCGGCCTGTCAGCGACGCCTTCGAGGCCGACCTTGTCGCCAAGCTCCCGCAGTGGACGCTGGGCGACAAGAACCTGGCCTTCTACGACGGCTCGGCCTTGGAAGCCCACCTGGCCACCGCCCTGCCCGAGGCCGGCTTCGAGCTGGACCCCAACGCCCCCAGCATCGTCCTCCTCCACCTGGACGCCTTGGGCGTCGACGTCCACACCTGGCGCTACGACTTCCCCCATGGCTACCTGACGCCGGTGCGCGTCTTCGGCGAGCAGACACCCATGCTCATCATGGACCCGTCGGCCACGACCGTCGGGCAGGAGGGCATCGTGCCCGGGTTGGTCAACAACGCCACCGGCGAAGAGCACGATCCCTACGACGACAGGCTCTCGACCAGCGGACGGGACCTCGCCCGGATCGCCGGGATGGTGCGAGAGGCCACCCACTACAGGATCCTCCAGGGCAGCGTCTACCCGGTCCCCCTGGCCGACTGCCACGCCATCACGCTGATCACCGCCTACCGGCCCACCTCGCTGGGTGAGACCGGCGTGGCCGGGCCAACGGCCGAGGAGCTTTTCCACCCCAACGAGATCAAGGCCGCCTTCGAGAACCTGACCGCCTCCACCGTGCACGTCGACGCCGAACTCATCCAGCTGCCCGTCGACGACCCCGCGCTCGATGCCCTTTCCCGCGGCGAGTTCGGGACCCTCGAGGCCCAACG
>CAYXGD010000379.1:0-1855 GCA_964464425.1 uncultured Thermoplasmatales archaeon | reverse complement strand
TCCTCCCCGGCCCCAAACGATTAAATGGGGGTCGTCCTTACCTCGCCATCCCTCCAGCCAGAGGTGGCCCTCCATGAAGATGCCGCGTGTGATCAAGACGCACTGTCCCCACTGCAACGCGCACAACGAGCACGAGGTTGAGCGCATCAAGCGACGCCCTGCTTCCGAGCACAAGAAAGGTCAACGCCGGTTCCGCCGCGTCATGAGCGGTTACCGGGGTTTCCCCCGTCCCAAGCCAGCGGGCCGTGAGAAGCCGACCAAGCGCATCCCCCTGCGTTACCGCTGCCGCGAGTGCCGCAAGGCCCACCAGAAGTCCAAGTGCTTCCGGGCCGGGCGCTTCGAGCTGACGGAGTGAGCCCGATGCCACAAGAGGCTCCTCCCGAGGTCACCCATCCCGGCCGGTTCGCCCGCATCGAGTGCACCGATTGCGGCAACGAGCAGGTCGTCTTCGTCCGTGCCGCCCAAGAGGTCACCTGCCAGGTGTGCGGTTCGCCCCTGGCCAAGCCCACCGGCGGCGTCGCCGAGTTCGTCGGCACCTTCCAAGAGTACATCGAGTGAGATCCCCATGATGAAGCGCAACCCCTTCCCGGAGACCGGTGATTTCGTCGTCTGCACCGTCAAGGACGTCAAGGACTTCGGTGCCTTCGGCGACCTGGACGAGTACGAAGGGAAGGAGGGCTTCATCCACATCTCGGAGGTCGCCTCTGGCTGGGTGAAGTACGTCCGAGATCACGTCCGCGAGGGCCAGAAGGTCGTCTGCAAGGTCCTCAAGGTCGACGAGAGCCGCGGCCACGTGGATCTCTCCCTCAAGCGGGTCAACGAGCACCAGCGGCGGGAGAAGATCGCCGAGTGGAAGAACGCTCAGAAGGCCCACAAGCTCATGGAGATGCTGGCCGAGGAGCTCGACCGTGAGGTCAACGGCCTCTACGAGGAGTTCGGCTGGGACATCGAGGAGGAGTACGGCTCCTTGTACGCCGCGTTCGAGGCGGCGGCCATCGATCCCGAGGTCCTCAAGGAGGACGGCTTCGGCGGTCCTTGGTTCGACCAGTTCATCGAGCTGGCCGAGGAGAACATCTCCATCCCGTTCGTCACCATCCACGGCTACCTCGACGTGACCAGCCCGGCCTCGGACGGCGTCAAGCGCGTCCAGGAGGCCCTGGCGGCCGCCGAGGAGAACGAGTACGAGGACGTCGACATCGAGGTCCAGTACGTCGGCGCTCCCCGCTACCGGGTCGTCGTCACCGCCCCCGACTACAAGATCGCCGAGGACGAGCTCGAGGAGGCCGCTCAGCGGTCCCTGGCCGTCATCGAGGAGAAAGGCGGCGACGGCACGTTCTACCGCGAAGAGCCCGAGAACGAGTAGAGGCGCCCCATGCTCCGCATCTGCCAGACCTGCGCCCGTTACACCCTGAAGGACGCGTGCCCCGAGTGCGGGGCCCAGACCCGTGATCCCCATCCCCCGAAGTTCTCACCGGAGGAGAAGCACGGGGTCTACCGGCGCAAGCTCAAGCGTCTCAACGAGCAGGAAGCCGCCGGGGGGGCGACCTGATGCGCTCGATCGAGATCACCTGGACCGAGGATGGTCCCGTGGACCTCGAGGACGCCGTCCTGATCGAAGGCCTACCCGGCGTCGGCAACGTCGGCAAGCTGGCTGCCGACCACCTCATCGAGGAGCTGGATGCCACCAAGGTCGCCGAGATCCACTCCAAGCACTTCCCACCCCAGGTCCTGCTGCACCCCAGCGGGACCGTGCGCCTGGTCAACAACGAGATCTACGTCTGGGAGAACCCGGACGGTCGCGACCTCGTCATGCTGATCGGCGACTACCAGGGCCTGACCGCCGAGGGCCAGTACG
>CAYXGD010000378.1:0-1858 GCA_964464425.1 uncultured Thermoplasmatales archaeon | reverse complement strand
CCCCTGGAGGGTTCCTTCGACTGGCGTACGAGAACCCTTTAGGTGGCATCGCCGGACGCCATGGTGTCATGCGTCCACTCATCGCGGTCCTAGCCCTCACGCTTCTGGCCGCCCCCGTCCTCAGCGGTTGTGTCGGGGGCCAAGAGGGTGAGGAGGCCGGGCCTACCAACACATCCGAGGGTAACGACACCGGGAACGACTCCGATGACGGGACCAGCGGCAACGAGTCCGGTAACGAGTCCGGGAACTTCTCCGGTAACGAATCCGGGAACGAGTCCGGCTTCGGTGATGGCAACGAGTCCGGCAACGAGTCGGCCTCCTGGACCTACGACAACCGGAGCGGCTCGGTCTCCAGCACGGACCCCATCCTGCTCACGGGTAGCGAGGAGGAGACCGTCGAGGTCGAGAACGGCACCCTCGAGCTTGCCCTCAACCTCAGCGCCGAGGACGACCTCGATGTCTGCATCAGGGAGCCCGGCGCCGAGGAGTGCACGGAAGAGGCCAGCACCGAGGATGGCAACTTCACCTGGAACACCACCCAGCCTGCCGGCGGGGCGTGGACCGTGGAGCTCACCCACAGCGGCGTGCTCTCCAGCATCGACTACGAGCTCGTGATCGGCCAGCTCCTCCCGGCCAACTTCGAGAGCACAAGCGGCAACGAGACCGCCGGGAACGATAGCGGGAACGACACGAGGATCCCCTGACACGTCCACGACGATAGATCCAGATCGAAGCACAAGAGGTGTACTGAACCAATGCGCACGCTACCGTGGCTTCTCGCCGCGATGCTCATCGCCGCCCCCGCCCTGACGGGCTGTATCGGGTTCGGCGACGACACCGACGGCGAGGACGAGCCTGGGAACGAGACCAACGACAGCGACGATACCGGTAACGACTCCGACAACGCGTCGGACGGCAACGAGTCCTCCGACGACGGCTTCGGTGACGACGAGGGAGATGGCACCGAATGGCAGGAGGAGAACCGTACCGGAACGGTCTCCCCGACCAGCCAGCTCACCGGTGAGGGCGTATCGGAGACGTTCTCTGTCCCCGAGGGGACCGAGGCGTTGGCGATCAACCTCTCCGCCGACGGCGGCGAGCTGGACATGTGCATCATGAAGCCCGGCGGTAACGAGTCGGGCAACCAGACCGATGCCCGTTCGGCCCAGCAGGAAGAGTGCGACGAAGAGCAGACCACCGAGAGCGGCAACGCCAGCTTCCAAGCCACCGGACCCGAGTCCGGCGAATGGACCGTCCAGCTGACCGCTGCCCAAGGCACCACGAGCCAGGTCGAGTACACGCTCACCATCGCTCAGCTCGTCCCAGAGGGTGCCTCGACAAGCTCAGGTGGCGACGGCGGCGGGAACTACACGCTCGTCCACTGACACGAGGAGTGATCGACAGATGACACAACCCCACGACATACGGTTCGGAGGACTTGCGCGATGACCGACGGTCCCAGATGGGCTCCGTGGCTCCTGGCCGTCGCCCTGCTGGCAGCCCCGCTCCTGACGGGCTGCATCGGGTTCGGCGGCGAGGACGACGGTGGCGAGGCCGACGGGAACGAGACCGGCGGTGACGAGAACGCCACCGCCGGGGACAGCCCCGAGTGGAAGAGCGAGAACCGCACCGGCTCGGTGTCCCCCACCAGCCAGATCTCCGGCGGCCAGACCGAGACGTTCGACGTCGAGGATGGCGCCGAGGAGCTCCTGCTGAACCTGAGCGCCGACGGCGGCGAGCTTGAGATGTGCATCAAGAAGCCCGGCAGCAACGACTCGGGCAACGCATCCGGGGCCTCGGCCGCCAGCCAGCAGGACGAGTGCGACGAGACCAAGACCACCCAGGACGGCAACGCCAG
>CAYXGD010000377.1:0-1863 GCA_964464425.1 uncultured Thermoplasmatales archaeon | reverse complement strand
GGCCACCGGCACCGACGGGCCCGCTGGCAGCTGGAGCTTCTACGTCGAACGAGGCGCGGCCTACGTCGAGCTCGATGCCCGCGGGACCGGCGCCAGCGAGGGGTGCCTCGACTTCGGCGGGTCCCTGGATCGCGCCGATGCCCAGGCCGCCGTCGACTGGATCCGCGAGCAACCCTGGTCCAACGACGTGGTCGTCACCGACGGCATCAGCCACCCCGGCATGGGCTCGATCGTCGCCCACGCCGGCGCACCATCGATCGACGCTGCCCTGGCCCACGCGCCCGTGGTCAGCTACTACCGGGACGAGTGGTACCAGGGTGCCAAGTTCGAGAACCAGTTCAACGGGCCGGCCTACCAGGCCGTCGAGCTGTCACCTCCCGTCTACGACGATCCCGACGCCGTGGCTGCCCAAGCCGCCACCTGCACCGGCCAGACCACCCTGGACTTCTCCAAGGTCGAGGGCCCGTTCACCGAGACCTGGGCCGACCGGGACCTTGCCCGCCACGCCGGTGACGCCCAGGCCCCGCTCTTGATGACCCAGGGCTTCGTCGACGTCAACGTCCACCCGGACCACGTCCAGGCCTACTGGGAGGCCCTGCCCGACGACTTCCCCAAGCACATGATCCTGGGCTGGTGGTACCACGGCTGGCCCGACATGGACGGCCACCCGGCCGAGAGCTTCGAGGATATCCGGCACCGCTGGCTGGATGCCACGCTCTTCGGCCGCGACAACGGGCTCGACGCTGAGCCCCGGGTCCTCGTCGAGGACGACACCGGGACCTGGCACGAGAGCCACGCCTGGCCGCTGGACGGCAGCCGCACCGTCACGCTCAACACCACGCCCGAGGCCGGTCTGTCCGAGAGCCCCACGGCCCCCGGCTCCCTGTCCTACATGACCGACCCCGACGCCCGGCGGGGCGACTGGGGCGACGCCAAGGTCCTGTTCGAGAGCGAGCCGATGCCCGCAGATCGGCTCGTCAACGGCGCCCCCGAGGTCGAGCTGGTCGCCTCGAGCACCCACGAGGCCACCAAGTGGGTCGCCTACCTGGTCGAGCTGACCCCCGACGGCCAGATGCAGCGGATCACCCACGGGTACGCCGACAGCCACACCTGGGGGGAGGAAGGCAGCTGGCAAGCCATGGCGCCCGGCCAGACCTACACGTGGACCATCGAGCTGATGCCCACGGCCGTCGTCGTCGAGCAAGGCCACCGGATCGGCCTGCTGATCGCCAGCCAGGACTCCGAGGTGGAGAGCGATGCCCGCGGCGGTACCGATGGCCCCCACTGCTGGGACGACCACCGCGGCGGCTGCTATGCCCCCAGCGGCATCCTGCCGGCCAAGACCACCGGCCAGGCCGAGAACACGGTCCACACCGGGCCCCAGGGGACCAGCGTGAGCCTCTCGTGGGTCGACCCGACCCTCACGGCTAAGCCGCCGTGGTAGCCGCGGTCCACCCCCGCATCCACAACGTTCATGCGCGTGAGCCGGGGTGGCACCCCCGATGCGACCCTCAGGGCACAAGGCGCTGATCCTCGCCGCGCTCATGCTGACCCTCGGCTTGGCTGGATGCACGGGGAACGACGGGCCTGCCGACGGTGGCGGCAACGACGGCGACGGGGACCCGCCCACGGCCGAGATCCCACGTTGGGAGCTCGGCGACGCCTGGACCTACACGATCAAGACCCAAGGCTTCCCCGAGACCGAGACGACGATGCTCCACTACGGGACCGACGGGGTCAACTGCAAGGAGGACGGGCAGAACTACTGCATCGGTAGCACCGACGAGGAGCAGGCCCTGATCCACGCGCTGTTCAACGTCAACCCGCAGATCGGCCGCATCCAGAAGGGCAACCTGGCCGTCT
>CAYXGD010000376.1:0-1865 GCA_964464425.1 uncultured Thermoplasmatales archaeon | reverse complement strand
CTGGACCTCCAGAACATCCGGTTCGGCGTCCGGCAGATCGAGATCCCCGCCGGCCAGCTCCTCCGCGGCGTCCCCTACAACCTGACCCTCACGCTCCGGGACACCATCGGCAACCAGGGCCAGACCACGGTGACCATCGACACCGACCACCGGGTCCAGGTCGACGCCTCGCCCATGGCCGACACGCTGGTCAACAACACCGCCACGCTCACCTGGAGCACCCGGACCGACGGCGAGGACGCGCTCGAGATCACGACGAGCGCCTACCTGGTCGACGGCGACACCAGCTGCCCGCTCCTCCAAGGGTTCCCCGGCGTGGCCAACCCCGGCAAGCCCATCCCTGAGACCGTCGGTCCCCTACCCGTCCAGTGCAGCGGGTTCGAGGAGGCCGAGGAAGCCGAGCTCCTCGTGTACACCGTCGCACCGGTCGTGCGCGAGGTCGCCACCGCCCGGGTCCCCGTCATCCTCGACGGCAAGGCCCCGACGATCACCCTCGACACCCCCGACGGCTGGACCAACGGGACCGCCACCGCCGGCTTCCTGGTGGAGGACGCCCTGGCCACCAACGTCAGCCTGACCATCGACGGCAAGACGACCGAGAACCTCCCCGACGAGCACACCTTCACCGTCAGCGGTGAGGGCCGCCACACGGTCGTCGTCGAAGCCACGGACCTGGCGGGCAACACCGCCACGAACACCACCGAGATCAAGATCGATCGGTCCCCGCCCACCCTGTCGGCGAGCCTGGCCGGCCTGCGGGACGACCTCGTCCTGGTCGAGATCAACACCACCGACAGCCTCTCCGGGATCGAGGCCGCCCAGCTCTCGACGCCCAGCGGGAACGTCGGTCCCGAGGTCCCCGCGCTGCCTGGCGAGCCCATCCTGCTGTCCATCGCCCGCGAGCCCAGCGACGAGATGGTCCGCATCCGCGTGGCCGACCAGGCCGGCAACATCGCCGTCCAACGCCTGGGCCTGCCCAGCATGGGCAACACCACCTCGGACGGAATCGCCGACCTCCAGGCCACCGCGTTGGCGCCCGATCGCTTGCAGGTGAGCTTCCAGACATCCAAGGCCACAGCGCCCCTGGTCCTCGTCGACGCCGACGGCAAGCACGTCGAGCGCGTCCTGGACCGCGGCACCCAGCACACGGGTGTCCTCGAGGGCCTGCCCGGCGGTAGCCAGGCCACCATCACCATCGCGCTGCCGGGCCCCAACGGCGCCCTGACCCCCGTGGCCACCACCACGGTCGACCTCCCCGACGACCTCTCGCCACCGGCCCGCATCACCGACCTGACCGCCGAGGCCAAGCGCGGCGCCGTGGTGCTCTCCTGGTCCCTGCCCGGCGACGACGTCGGCGTGGACCACACCATCGTCCGACGCGACGGCCAGACCCTGGCCAGCGTCACCGACCAGCGGTTCGTCGACGAGCGCGGCGACCTGGCCACCAGCACCTACGAGGTGGCCGCCGTCGACGCCTCGGGCAACCAAGGCCCCTGGTCCTCGATCCAGGCGACCCCGCTGGCCGATCTCAGCATCACCGACGTCACCGTCCAACCGACGCCCGTGCGGCCCGATGAGCCTGTCACCGTGCAGGCCACCATCGAGACCCCGGCGGGGCTGACCCCCGATGTCGTCACCCTCAAGACGTGGTCCTCCGAGCTGACCATGGACCGGGTCAGCAGCGGCAACGGCACCAGCCTGTACGCCGTCCGCACCATGCTGCCCGCCCTCAACGTCACCGTCGAGGACCCCAGCCTGACCGTCTTCGCTCAGGCCGGTGGGCTCACGCGCAGCCAGAGCGTGCCCGCACCGCTCGTCTCCCTGGCCCCAGCCACCGACCTCACCACGCAGCCCAACGACGCGCC
>CAYXGD010000375.1:0-1868 GCA_964464425.1 uncultured Thermoplasmatales archaeon | reverse complement strand
TGCCGCCGATGGCGTGCGCGCCGCCGCCGAGCACGTTGCCGAAGGGGATCGGCAGGTGGCGGGCGAGTGCGCCGCCCAGGTAGCGGTAGAGGGGCTGGCCCCGCTCGCTGGCTGCTGCTTTCGCGCAGGCCAGGCTGGTGGCCACCGCAACGTTACCACCGACGCTTTCGAAGTCGGGGGTACCGTCGGCTTCCTCCAGGATCGCGTCGAGACCCTCCTGGTCGGTCACGTCGAACCCTTCCAGGGCCGGCGCGAACCGGTTGCGGGCCTGCCGGATCCCTTCGTCGACCGATCCCTTCGGGAAGGCGACGACCTCGTTGGCGCCGGTGCTGGCACCCGAGGGGGCTGCAGCCGTCCCGAAGCCCGCCTCGCTCCAGACGTCGGCCTCGACGGTCGGGTTGCCCCGGCTATCGAGGATCTTACGGTACCGGACGTCGAGGATCTGGCTCAAGGGAGCACCTTCAAGACGAAGCCTTCTGCAGGCGCAGGACGGTCACGGGGATGACCCCCTCGTCGAACTCGCGCTCGGCGACCCGGATGGGGTCGATGGCCTCTTCGGCGTCGACCTCGATCAGGATCGGCGCGCCGCTGCTCACCTGCAGCGCTCGGGCACCGATGATACGGGCCCGCTCGAAACGGGTGAACCGCTCACGCGAGCGTGCGGGGTCCGGGGTCATGGGGCTGCGACAACAACTTTCCCTATTAAAAGGTAGGGGCCGCTGCTCGCGGGTTCCCGTCGCATGCGTGACCTGGCCTGCCCCGGGACGGGGGGTGGCCGACGGTGACGGGCCTCGCCCGGGTCCCGGTCCGAGCCCCCCGGGGACCCGGCGTCGTGCGGGCGCCGACGGTCCCGGGTCGGCCCCCGCAACGCCTAACCGGGGGACCACCGGTCCACTCGCGTGGTCCAGCGCCTCTTGCTCCGCCTGGCCTTCGACGGTGCCCTGTTCCACGGCAGCCAGCGCCAGCCCGATCGGCCCACGGTCGATGGGAGCGTCCTCGAGGCCCTCGAGAGCGCCAGCCTGCTCGCCGACGATCCTCTGTTCCGTGCCGCCGGCCGCACCGACCGCGGCGTGAGCGCGCTCGACCATCCCGTGGCCTTGGACGCCACGGCCGACCTGGACACCGTGGCCCGGGCCCTGACCGGTCGCACCAAGGGCATCCTACCATGGGCCGGGGCCGAGGTCCCCGAGGGGTACGATCCGCGCCGAGACGCCTCGGCCAGGACCTACCGCTACCACTGGCCCCTGCTGGAGGAGCTCGACACCGAAGCCGCAGCCGAGGCCTGGCAGCTCTTCGAGGGGACCCACGACGTCCGCCACTTCGCCCGGTTGGAGGCCGGACGTCGACCCGAGCGGACGATCACCCGTTGCGATTCCTGGCAAGAGGGCGACCGGCTTGTCTTCCAGGTGACCGGCGAGAGCTTCCTTTGGAACCAGGTGCGCCGCATGGTCGGTGCCTGCCTGGACGTGGCCACCGGGGGGATCACCCTGGCGGACATCGAGGCCGCCCTGGACGGGACCCGGCTGCCCCGGCAACGGCTTGCTCCCGCCGAAGGCCTGGTGCTGTTCCAGGTAGCGCTGGACGTCGAGCCCCGGCCTCTGACCAAGGTCCACCGGATCGCCCGGGAACGCGTCATCGAGGATCACCGGCGCGAGCTGATGCACCAGGCGGCCGTCGAGACAGCGCTCGGGCTGGGCTGGTCCAGAGAGAAGAAGAGAGGGTAGACGGCCGGCGGTCCGGCCGCCCACGTGGAGGCCCTAGTCCTCCTTGACGATGGTCCGAGACTGCTCCCGCATGAACTGGGGCAGGTACCAGTACCCGCCGGCGAACTTGCCGGTGGTCCCGCTGAACTTCCAGCCGCCGAAGGG
>CAYXGD010000374.1:0-1873 GCA_964464425.1 uncultured Thermoplasmatales archaeon | reverse complement strand
AGGACCGCACGAAGCGGACGGCCGGGTAGTACGGGACGTCGATGTCCTCCATCCAGCCCATGCATGCCTTGTACTGGTCGAGGAACTCCTGCTTGGCCTGATCGATGTCGGCCACGATGGTGTGCATGTCCGGCATCGTGAACGTGCGCAGGCGGCGCAGGCCCGAGAGCTCGCCGGACTGCTCGCGGCGGAACGAGTAGTGGGTGAGTTCGTAGAGCCGGGCGGGCAGGTGCTTGTACGAGAGGGTCATGTCGTGACCGATCAGGTACTGCCCGAAGCAGGCCGCGAAGCGCAGGAAGAAGTCCTTGTCCTCGCTCTTCAGGATGTACTGGCGAGCCGGGAACCGGTCCAGGTACTTGGCCAGGGCCGGGTGCTCGTAGTCGTACATGATCGGCGTCTCGACCCGCATCCCGCCGGCCTCGTGGGCCAGGTCGGAGACGTGCTCCTCGAGCAGCCGCTTGACGAGCTGGCCCTTGGGGTACCAGCGGAAGTTGCCCTGGTCGGCGCCGGGCTCGTAGTCGACGAGCTCGAGCTCCTGCATCAGGCTGACGTGGGCGGGCTCACGCTTGGCCGCCCGGGTCCCGGCGGTCTCGTACTTGTAGAGGGTCTCGAGGTCCTCGTGCTCGGAGAAATCGAAGTCGTCGGGATCGATGAGCTCGCCCTCGGGGGTCAGGACCTTCCACTCGCTCTTGAGGTCCTTCTCCTTCTCGAGCGCTTCGGACTCGGCGGCGTCCTCTTCGTCCTCTTCCTCGACGACGACCGTCTTGGTCTTGGGCGCGCCGTCGGGCGTGACCGTCCTGGAGAGCTCGGCCAACGGATGGCCCTTGGCCTCCAGGTTGAAAGCTTTGTACCATCCGAAGGGGGCCCGACGGGTCTCGTAGCCCTCCTGCTGGAGGCGGGCCTCGAGCTTGCGTGTGGTCTCGGCGGCCATCTTGGGCGGTGCCAGGTCGTCGGAGAGGTGGGCGTACGGGTAGACGAACACCTTGTCGACCTTGACCTGGTCGGCGTGGTTCTTGATCTCCTTGAAGGCGTTCTCGACCACGCCGTCGGGGTCTGCCTCATCGCCGGACTCGATGCTGCAGAAGGCCACCAGCGCATCGGTGAGCTCGTTGGTCTCACCGGTGTCGTCGAGGTCCTCGGCCAGGTTCTTGATGGCCTTCTTCGCCTCGAAGCTGATGCGGTCGGCGTGGATGAGGAGCAGCCGCATTCGCCGAGCCAGACCCGTCCTCCTACTTAAGCCTAGAGGGGGGACCGTTCGAACTAGGCGTTGCTGAGCCCGCTAGACGTACGAACGAGCAGGGCACGGGACCGCAACCGAACGTTTGCATGCTTCCTTCGTCGTTCGCCGTGCGGTCGCCGGTCGAGCCAGGCAGGGCCCGCCAGGAGAGCCGTCAGGTTTTAGGCCGGGACCGTGCTGGCCCTCCGATGGGCCTCGACCGGTTCGAACGGGTCACCCGCAACGCAGCCGAGATCGTCACCGAGGAGGAGCTGGAGGAGCTGCTCGACGAGAAGGAGCACCCCACCGCCTACATCGGGTTCGAGCCCTCGGGCACGGCCCACCTCGGCTGGAAGGTCTGCGCCAACAAGATCCGGGACCTCCAGGACGCCGGCTTCGAGGTCACCGTCCTGCTTGCCGATTGGCACGCTCAGATCAACGACAAGCTCGACGGCGACATGAAGCGCATCCAGGCTTGCGCGGTCTACATGGAAGAAGCCTTCAAGGCTTTGGGTGTCGCCGAGGACACGACGTTCACCTACGCTTCCGAGTGGGTCGACGACCCGGACTACTGGGCCATGGTGCTTCGCGTGGCCAAGGGGACGACCCTGAACCGGATCAAGCGCTCGATGACGATCATGGGCCGCCAGGCCGACG
>CAYXGD010000373.1:0-1885 GCA_964464425.1 uncultured Thermoplasmatales archaeon | reverse complement strand
TACGGAGGCGTCGAAGGGACCACCTGGGATGCCCCCGCCTGGCCGGGCTCGACCGTCGCAGGGCCTCAGCGTCGCCTGACGCAGAAGAGGCGACCGGCCACCATCGCAAGGCCCCCCTCGACCCGGTGCCGGTGGTCGATGGGCTCGCCCAGGCCGCTCCACGTGGCCGTGTCCTCGGCTCCCCTGTGTGCCCCCGCCCGTACCGTCGGCCTGCCACCGCAACCCCTTTGGCCCAGGCTCCAGGTGCCGGGCGTGTGACCCGCCGGCAGGATGCGCTGGCCGCCTTGACCGGGCACCGGCCCAAGGGTCCTCGAGAAGCCAAGGACCTGGAGAGGACGCTGGGCTTCGCGCGCGCCAAGGGACGACCCTTCGACCGGACCGACCCCGACGGCCACCTGGTCGCTAGCGGCCTGGTGGCCAGCCCCCGGCTGACCAAGGTCGTCCTCCTGCACCACCGCCAGCTGGACATGTGGCTCCAATGCGGCGGCCATGCCGATCCCGACGATGCCACCGCCCTGGAGACGGCGCTCCGCGAGGCCGAGGAGGAGACCGGCTTGGCCGTCGAGCCCCATCCGGTCCACCCCGAGCTTTTGGACGTCGATGTCCACGAGATCCCCGCCACCGATCGCTTCCCTGCCCACCTCCACCTGGACCTGCGCTACCTGCTCGTGGCCGACCCCGCTCACGATCCGCAAGCCCCGGAGGAGGAAGCCCACGAGGTGCGGTGGTTCGATCTCGACGATGGGTTGGCCTTGGACCTCGATCAGGGCCTCGAACGTCTGCTCGGCAAGGTCCGCGAACTGGTTCGCTAGCACCTACACGGAGCTTCGTACCCTCGCAGCCTCCAGGGTCAACGGAGGTGTTTGGCCCACAGCACATCCACGATCCGGCTGGCCCGGGAGGGTTCCACGCCTAGCAGATCCCGGATCTCGGTGAGGTAGCTGTGCTCCGGCTCGGTCAGGCGCCGGTCGGCCAGGACGATATCGGCTGCCCAGGCGAAGGCGTGCTCCCGTCCCTCCTCGTCGAGCCGCTGGGCGCACGCCGCCAGGTAGGCCCCTGGCTCCCCCTCCCCGAACCGATGCTCGACGCGCCGGACCAGGGCATCGAAGGTCGCCTCCGAGATCCGTCCCCGGGCCCTCAACGGTGCCAGGTTCCCCCGGTCCGGTCCTTGATCCTCCAGGCCAGCGGCCCGGACGGCTCCGACGGCGAAGGCGACGCTGGCCTCGGAGGGCACGATGAAGCGCTCCTCGTCGTCGGATCGCGGCGGTTGGCTGATCGCCAAGGCGACGCCGTGCTTGCTCTCGAGGACCTCGACGATCCGATCGGCTTCAGCCTCGGCGAGGTCGAGGCGGGCGCGGAGCTCGCCGATGAACGTCAGCTCCTCGGCGGTCACCTCGCGGTCGGCGAGGACGACATCGATCGCCAGGGTGAGCGCCTGGAGCCGCTGGGGCTGGTCGAGGGGCGCGGTGTGAGCCTCGAGGTACGTGTCCACGCCCTCCTCCGCGTACGTGCTCCGGAGATCAGCCGCCAAGGACATCAGGTGGTCAGCGTCGAGATCCTCGAAGACCTCCAGCCGGTCGATCTCGCGCTGGAGCGCCCCGACCTCGGCCGGTCGCTCCCGGCCGTCGGCCCAGAGCGCGGCCAGGGCGATCGCGAGCATGCCGTCGGTCACGTCGGGATCGACCGCGTGACGTGCATCGTCGGGCCGACCGCTGCGCGGGGGCATGGAGGAGGCAGCGGGCGAGGGCGCCTTGAACCCGTCGCCAGGGCATCAGCTCGCCGGGACCCTAGACGAGCGCGATGAGGTCGCGCATGGCGTCCTCCACGCTCATCTGCTTCTCGGTGACGTCGTAGACGGCCTTGGTCAGGGCCAGCTGGAGCTTGT
>CAYXGD010000372.1:0-1898 GCA_964464425.1 uncultured Thermoplasmatales archaeon | reverse complement strand
TCCCGGTTGCCGTACTTGAGGCACGAGACCTCAGCGATGGCGGCTGGGTTCATCGAACCTATCGAGGGGCCCCAAGCTGTAAAAAGCCGTCCCCGAGCCCCTCTAGAACACCCCGCCAGGTCCAGCCGAGCGGGTGTGGACCGTCCCCGGCGCCCCGGCACGCCCGCCGCGGGCACCCGTGACCCCTAGATCGCGGACCTCGGAGCCGGTCTATCCCCTGGGATCGGCCGCCAGGCCGCCTCGAGCCCGACGGGCGCAAGGCTCTTATAGGTGAGGTATTATCCGGTCGTCCAGCCTTTCCAGGTACACCAGGGACGAGCCATCGTGGGTGCCAGAAGGGAAGCCAACGAACGCCGGGCCGGGGTCGATCGGACGTTGGAGATGTCCACCACCACCATTGTAGGACCTTCCATCGCGGTCAGCCCTAGCTTGGAGATCCGCCGGGGCTCGTAGCTTAGCTCGGTAGAGCGTCCGGCTTTTAACCGGACGGCCAGGGGTTCGAATCCCCTCGAGCCCGCTGCGCGAGCCCCCGCGGCTCGCCGACGTACCCGCGCCCATCCGCCCCCGGCGGCTGACCGGCCCCATGCTCGTCCCGTGCCTGGTCCCGCCCAACCGCCCCGGAAACGCCCCTCCCCCCTCGAACAGGTGAACGCCATGGCGATGCAGTACAACGTGCTCGAACACGAATTCGTCCCCCGCACCGAGATCCTCGATGATGAGGAGCTCGAGGAAGTCCTCGAGGCATACGACATCCGGAAAGAACAGCTGCCCAAGCAGCTCGACAAGGACCCAGCGTCGATCGCCGTCGGCGCACGTCCTGGCAACGTCGTCAAGATCACCCGAGAGAGCCAGACCGCTGGTCGATCGATCGCTTACCGAGTCGTCGTGGAGTCGTCCTAGCATGAGAGAACTTGTCGACGCGTTCTACCGGGAGCGGAGCATCGCCAACCACCATCTGATGAGCTACAACGACTTCCTCGACCACTGGCTCCAGAAGATCATCTCCAACATCACCGTCGGGGACGAGGACGCCGAACCGGGCACCATCCAAACCGACGTCGAGGGCTACAAGCTCCGGCTGGGCAAGGTCGACGTCGGGCAACCCATGCGCAAGGAGGCCGACGGGAGCACGGACTACCTCACGCCCATGGAGGCCCGCCTGCGGAACATGTCCTACGACGCCCCGATCCACCTGGAGTTCATCCCGGTGCTCGAGGGCATCGAGCACGAGCCCGAGCGGGTCAACATCGGCAACATGCCGATCATGGTCAAGAGCAAGAAGTGCAACATCGTGAAGGACAACCTGGAGGCGCTCCAGAACGCCTCCTACACCGACCAGGAGTACCACGACGAGCTCCGGCGGCTCCAGGAGGACCCCCTGGATATCGGCGGTTACTTCATCGTCAACGGGACCGAGCGTGCCCTGATCTCGCTGGAGGACCTGGCCCCCAACCGGACCATGGTCGAGAAGTCCAAGCGCTACGGGCGCCACGTCCCCGTGGCCAAGGTCTTCAGCCAGCGCGACGGGTACCGGGCCCTGATCAGCGTCGAGCAGAAGCGCGACGGCAACCTGATGGTCGGCGTGCCCACCGCCAGCAACGACATCCCGCTGGTCGTTTTCATGCGCGCGCTCGGACTGGACACGGACGAGGACATCGTCAACGCGGTGGTCACCCACCCCGACATGCTCCCTATGGTCCTGGCCAACATCGAGGAGGCCACCGAGGAGCACGGCGTCACCAACCAGGAGGAAGCCATCGAGTTCCTGGGTCGCAAGCTCGCCGGTGGCCAAGCCCGCGAGTACCGGCGCAAGCGCGCCGAGAGCCTGATGGACCGCACGCTCCTCCCGCACCTCGGCGGCGAGCCGAACATGCGGCTCAAGAAGGCCGTCTTCCTGG
>CAYXGD010000371.1:0-1913 GCA_964464425.1 uncultured Thermoplasmatales archaeon | reverse complement strand
AGCTACGCCCGCCAGTTCCTCGGCCAGATGGAGAAGCCCCAGGTCGACCACATCGAGGGCTTGTCGCCGGCCATCAGCATCGACCAGAAGACCACCAGCCACAACCCGCGGTCGACGGTCGGCACGGTCACCGAGATCTACGACTACCTCCGGGTCATGTACGCCAACCTGGGCACCCCCCACTGCCCCGAGTGTGGCCGTGAGGTCGCCAAGCAGAGCCCCCAGGCGATCGCCGACCAGGTCTTGGCTCTGGAGAAGGGCACCAAGTACCAGGTCCTGGCGCCCGTGGTCCGGCACCGGAAGGGCACCTACGAGGCCCTGTTCGAGGACCTGCTCAAGCAGGGCCTGCCCCGGGTCCGGGTCAACGGCGGGTTCGGCCGAGCCGACGAGGGGTGGGAGCTCGAACGGTACGAGAACCACACCATCGAGGCCGTCATCGACCGGCTGGTGGCCGGCGACGTCGAGGAGAGCCGGGTCGTCGAGGCCGTCGAGCAGGCCCTGGACCTGGCCGACGGTGTCGTGGTGGTCTGGACCGAGGACGGGGAGGACACGTACAGCGAAGCCCTGGCCTGCACCCACTGCAACATCAGCCTGCCCGAGCTCACCCACCGTTCCTTCTCGTTCAACGCGCCCCAGGGCGCCTGCGACCGATGCAGCGGGATCGGGACGACCCTCGAGGTCGACCCGGACCGGGTCATCAGCGACCCCGAGGCCCCCATCGGTGACGGCGCCATCCACGGGTACGCGACCCGCGGCACCTGGGTGATGCGCGAGATCGAGCAGCTCGGGCGGCATCTGGGCTTCTCCCTGGGCGATGCCTTCGAGGACCTGGACGACAAGCAACGCCAGGCCCTCCTGTACGGCACCCAGGAGAAGTACGAGCAGGTCTACTCGAGCTCCAAGTCCGACTACCAGTGGCGCGGCACGGCCAGTTTCGAGGGCCTGATCCCCCAGGTCGAGCGCCGGTACCAGTCCACCGACAGCGACCGGGTCCGCTCGCGCTTGTCCAAGCTCATGGCCGACCGGGCCTGCCCGGGCTGCGACGGTCAGCGGCTCAAGCCGGCCAGCCTGGCGGTCACCATCCGCGATCGGAACATCCAGGACCTGTGCGAGATGCCCATCGGCGACGTGCTCGGCTGGTTCCAGAAGCTCGAGGAGGGCCTGGCCGACCGGGAGCGGGCTGTAGCCCGGGACGTGGTCAAGGAGATCCGGGCCCGGATCGAGTTCATGTGCGACGTCGGCCTGGAGTACCTGACCCTGGCCCGCGGCGCCTCGACCCTCTCCGGCGGCGAGTCCCAGCGGATCCGGCTGGCCACCCAGATCGGCAGCGGCCTGGTCGGCGTCCTCTACGTCATGGACGAGCCCACGATCGGGCTGCACTACCGGGACAACCAGCGCTTGATCGGCTCGCTCAAGGGCCTGCGCGACCTGGGCAACACGCTGATCATCGTCGAGCACGACCCGGCGGTCATCGAGGCCGCCGACCACATCATCGACCTGGGCCCCGGCGCCGGCGAACAAGGCGGCCAGGTCGTCGCCCAAGGGACCCCGGCCGAGGTCGCCGAGCAAGACTCCCTGACCAGCCAGGTCCTGCGCGACGAGATGCTGGTCCCGGTCCCCGACGATCGCCGGGACCAGGAGAAGGGCTGGACGACGATCAAGGGTGCGGCCATGCACAACCTCAAGGGTATCGACGTCGAGGTGCCGCTTGGCAACTTCGTGGCTGTCACGGGCGTCTCGGGCTCAGGCAAATCGACCCTGGTCCACGAGATCACCTACAAGGCGCTTGCCCGCAAGCTCCAGGGCGCCCAGGAGGTCCCAGGGCCCCACGAGGGGATCGACGGGCTCGATGAGCTGGACAAGGTCGTCCTGGTCGACCAGTCGCCCATCGGCCGCACGCCGCGCTCGAACCC
>CAYXGD010000370.1:0-1943 GCA_964464425.1 uncultured Thermoplasmatales archaeon | reverse complement strand
GGTAGTTAAGCAGTCCGGTTTAGTCGAGGAAACGTATCCCACCCCGATGACACGAGCCTTCGTGACCTCCCTCGTCGTGCTGACGTTGTTGCCGCTGGCCGGTTGCCTCGGCGACGACCCTCCACCGGGGGACGGCGACGGCGATCGAGCCCCGGTCGAACCGATCGATCGGTCGTGGAACTGGTCGAGCGCGTCCGAGGTCCCGACACCACGCACCGAGGTCGCCTCTGTCGTGCTCGGCGGGGAGCTCTACGTGATCGGCGGGTTCGAGTCCAACAACAGGGTCTCCGGCGTGGTCGAGGCCCTCAACCTCTCCACCGGCGAGTGGCGCGCGGCTGCACCGCTGCCGATCCCGCTTCACCATGCCCCAGCCGTGGCCCACGACGGTAGGATCCACGTGTTCGGCGGGCACGTCGGGATCCCGTTCATCCCGCAGCAGGTCCACCTTGTCTACGAGCCTGGCCAAGACAACTGGACCACGGGGCCCATGCTTCCGGCCGAGCGCGGGGCCCACGGGGCAGCGGTCGTCGGGGACCGAGCCTACCTGGTCGGGGGCGTGGACAACCAGGGCTTGGTGAGCACGGTTCACGTCTACGATCTCGCGGAAGGGACCTGGTCGACGGCCGGGGACCTGCCGACGCCACGCGAGCACCTGGCCGTGACGAGCCTCGACGGGAAGGTCTACGCGGCCGGCGGGCGTGAGGGCGGCCTGGCCACCAACCTGGCCACGCTCGAGATCCTGACCCCGGGCCAAGGGTGGGCGCCGGGTCCCGACATGCCCACCGCCCGAGGCGGGATCGGCGGGTCGGCCGTCTCAGGCCTGGTCGCTGTGGCCGGCGGGGAAGCCAACGACGGCACGTTCGACGAGGTCGAGGCCTACGACCCAACCAACGAGGCCTGGGTGACGCTACCGCCGATGCCGACGGCCCGGCACGGCTTGGGCGTGGTCGGGCACCAGGGTCAGCTGTTCACCGCGGCCGGCGGACCCGAGCCCGGGCTGACGGTGAGCAGCGCTGTCGAGGTGCTCGGGCCCGGTTGATGCCCGACGGTCCGAGGACGTGGCCCGGGAGAGGGCCCGGGGACCGGGAACGGAAGGCGTTAAGGCAACCCGGTCGATGTGCAGCCTCACGGGCCGATGGTCTAGCCTGGTTATGACGTCTCCCTTACAAGGAGAAGATCGGTGGTTCAACTCCGCCTCGGCCCATCTTCCAAGCCAGACAGAGTGGCAGCGCTGGCTTGGAGGCACCCCGAGCCACAAGCCTGCACCGACCGGACCACCTGGGCTGTAGGCTCGGGCTGTGCCCGGCGGCTGACCGAGCGAACGCCCAAGGCCGAGCGACCGAGGCCGACCGGGGGGAACAACGCACGCTTCCCCGCCGAGGCGGGGTTGAACGCCGTACGATCGCGAGGGCCGTCGATATCGAGGGGAGGGCGCATCGCGGGGGTCGCGGGGAGCGCCCCGCTCAGCGCCCCTCGGCCTGCTCCCCTCTGAGCGTCATCACGGTGCTCTTGGCTTTGGCGATCAGCCGGCCCTCCTCGTCCTTCACCGTCGCCTCGGTCACGCCGACGGTCTTGCCGCCGTCCACGACCTCGGCCTCGACGTGCAGACGGCCGGTCCAGAACGGCCGCACGAAGTTGATCGAGAGCTCGAGCGTCGTCATGGACTCGCCCTCGTCGAGCAGGCTGCCCCAGGCGGTGGCCAGGGCCGCGTCGGCCACGTCGCACAGGATCCCGCCGTGGACGGTGCCCATGGGGTTGGCGTGCTTCTCCTGGGCGTCGAGCTCGAAGGTGGCCCACCCGTCGCCTACACCGGTCATCTGGAAGCCGACGAGCTGGCCGACCGGCGGCATCTCGGCCTCCCCGGCCACGACCTGCTCGCACCACGCGCGGTAGTCCGCCATGGGGCCGGCAGACCGATGACGGCGGATGAGCGTTGCGTTGGA
>CAYXGD010000369.1:0-1980 GCA_964464425.1 uncultured Thermoplasmatales archaeon | reverse complement strand
TGTCGGTCCCGATGGCCGTCACGTGCAGGTTCTCGGTCCCGGTCATCACCGAGCGCACGTGCACCACGCCGGGCACCTCCAGGACGGCTTGAGCCATCTCCTCGCGCTCCAGGATCGGGGCCGTGCAGAGGAACAGGTTGCGGATCCGGCCACCCAGCTTCTCGTAATCCACCTCGGCGTGGTAGCCCTGGACGATACCGGCAGCCTCGAGGGCCCGGATCCGGTTCCGTACCGTGCTCGCGGCGACATCGGCGGCTTGGGCGATCTCCGGGGCCCTGAACCGGCGTGCGTCCTCGGCGAGGTGGTAGAGGATGATCTCATCGACCCGGTCGAGCTTGGGCTCTCTGGGCGGCGTACCTGCCATGGTGGTCCCTCCCCGGCGGTCACCGGGACCCTCGACACGGCACACGAGGGGAAAACCTTCCCGGTACGGGCTCAGGCCCGCTTCTGGAACCAGGCCGAGAGCTCGTCGCCGATCCGCTCGTGCAGCTCGACCCGCTCGGCCAGGCGTTCCTTGGCTCTGCTGAACGCCTGCTGGGCCAGGTCGCCGAGCTGATCCTCGTAGAAGGCGACGACCTCCTTGCGACGGCCCGGCGGCAGCTGGCCGCTGGCCTCGACGATCCGGGCGACCCATGCTCCGCCTAGGTTCTCCTCGATCCATGCCCAGTGATCCTGCACGTGGTCGAAGGCGAGCTGCTGGCTGTGCGGCTCGGCCAGCATCCGTTCCAGCAACGGGCCGACGGACTGCTTCGGCACCGTCCCGTCCTCGAGCATCTCGAGGGTCCACTCGACAAGCTGGTCGTCACGGAAGGCCGGGAAGCTGTGCAAGTAGCGGTCGACCTCCTGCGGAGGCGCGTGCGAGGACCGGCGCTGCTTGTACGTTCGCAGGTGCTCCTCGAACGTCTGGCGGTCCCCGTGCTGAGCTGCAAGCGTGATCGCCGTCGACGCCAGGTTCGCGTCGACCTGGGCGGGCCCGGCTCGCTCCTGCTCGGCGATCTCCAGGGCCGCCTCGACGGCCGCCTCCTGCCGCCCGATGCCGGCCACCGCGTGCAGCAGGCTGGCCCGGCGCTGGCTCGTCGTCGGGTCCTCCTGGACCCCAGCCGTGGCGCCCAGCTCGTCCAGCGCAGGGCCGAAGGTGGCCTGGGTCCACGCCTGCAAGCCCTCCCAACCGGCCATGTCCTCCCGTGTCTCCAGCAGCCGTTCGAGCTCGCGGACCTGGGAGACCAGGTGCTCGGTCACCGCGAAGTGCTCGGCCGCTTGGGCCGCTTGCTCCAGGAGCTCGAGGAACCCGGTCACGGGCCGGCGCCCGGCTCGCACGAGGTCCCACTGATCGCGGATCAGGCCGATCCGCTCGGCAGGGGTCAGATCGCTGAGATGATCCTTGAGCGCTTGGGTCAAGGTGTCGTCCGGGGCGGTCCGGTAGAACCCCACGTCCTCGGCGTTAGCGTAGAGCCAGGCGAGCTCACCCTCCAAGCCCAGGCGGACGGTCTCCTCGGCCTCGGTCATGAGGTGCCGGTGCTCGTGGACCCCCTCTTCGTCCTCGTAGCGGAGGACGATGGGTAGGTGCCAGGTCGCCCCGTCGTCGTTGGCCTTGGCGCTGGTCCGGAACCGATCCTGGCTGAGAGCAAGCTCGACGCCACCGTCCATCGGGTCGGCGCTGACCTCCAGGACCGGGTGGCCGGGCTGGCCGATCCAGCTCCTGGCGATCTCATCGACCGGGTGCTTGGAGGCGTTGGCCAGGTGTTCCCAGAGATCGTCACCCTGGGCGTTGCCCTCAGCGAACGCGTCCATGTAGGTCCGGAGCCCGGCTCGGAAGGCCTCGGGGGTCAGGAAGGCTTCGAGCATGCGCATCACCGTCGAGCCCTTGCCGTAGGTGATGGCATCGAACATCTCCATGGCCTCCTCGGGCGTCTCGACCGGGTGGTAGATCGCGTGCGTCGTGTCCAGCGCGTCGGTGTCCATGGCTTGGTTGGTGCGCCG
>CAYXGD010000368.1:0-2002 GCA_964464425.1 uncultured Thermoplasmatales archaeon | reverse complement strand
GCACGTTGTGGACCACGATGCTGACCTGGTCCTCGGCGGTCTGGGCCAGCTTGGGGACGCCCATCTCGCGCGGGAAGTTCGCGGCGTCGCCGGCGACGTAAACGTCGTCGCGGCTGGCGCTCTGGAGGGTCAGGCGCACGTTGGGGTCGACGCCGTCGACGGTCCGAGGCTTGACCCCGGCGCACCAGAACGTGAGGTCGGTGGCGACGGTCTCGTCCCCCTCCTCGCCCTTGACGGTGAGCTCGTCGGGGCCGACCTCGGTGATCATCTGACCGGTTCGTAGCTTGAGGTTCGATCGGTCCAGGCCTTCGTGGACAGCTTCCCGGAACGCGCCGGACTGGTGGGGGAAGATCTCGGGCAGCGCATCAAGGAGAAGGATGTCGTGTTCGACGTCGAGGTCGTCGAGCAGGTCGGCGACCTCGCCGGCGACCTCGACGCCGGTGAAGCTGGCGCCGACGATGCGGACCTTGAGCGGCCCGTCGCGGGGCTCTGCGGCCAGATGTTTGAGGGTGGCGTTGGCGCGCAAGGCATCCCCGACGCTGTAGAAGCTCAAGGCGTGCTCTTGGACGCCGGGCACGCCGAAGTCGTTGGGCTGGGCGCCGACGGCCACGACCAGGGTGTCGAAGGGGTAGGTCTCACCGTCGCTGGTGACGACCGTGTCGCCGTCGACCTCGGCCACGCGCCCGTAGACGATCTCGGTCCGGGGCAGGACCTCGGCGATGTCCTTGGTCACCGTCCTGGGCAAGGCCTTCTCGCCCAGGACCTCGTGGATCAGGGGCAGGAAGACGAAGCTTTCCGTGGGCGCGATCAGGGTCACGTCGGCCTCGTCCTGGAGGCCCTTGGCGACGTTGAGCCCGGCGAACCCTGCGCCGGCCACGACGACCCGGTGGTCGGAGGGCATCGGGTGGCCCGGAGGCGTGCATGTAGAAGAAGGTTACGGGGCCGGCAGGCGTGTCCCCTCCTGGAGACGGGTTCCCTCCTACCGAACCTATAAGAGCCGGGCGGCGGCATCTTGGAGGTGCTGATGGCACGCGAGGAGCGTCTGGCCTGCGGGAACTGCGGGAACCCGGTGCACGATAGGTCCCAGCGGACCTGTCCCCACTGCCTGGAGCCCCTGAAGGCCAAGCGCTTCGGCTCCCAGGATGCGCTGGCCCGGTACAAGGCCAACCGCGTCGAGCACGGGGTCGACATCGAGCCGGTCAAGGCCCCCGAACGCCGTGGCGTCCGTGGGGCCTTCCTCTTCGCCGCCGTGCTCATGGTCGGCGCTGGCGCCTCGATCCTGCTCGGCGGGATGCTCACAGGGGGCCTGGCCTCCGCGACCGGTGCGCTGGCCGAGGCCGCCCTCCCCCTCTCCATGGGGGCCGCGCTGTTCGCGGTCGCCTGGCGCTACGGGAGGGCCTGACCGTGATCGAGGGGGACCGCATCGCCGGTGTCGAGGTCAACTCCGAGTGGACCGCCGAGCGCGGGCCCGGCTGCGAGCTGACCGTCCACCTGGCCTCCGACCGCAAGCTCTTCGTCATCTGCGAGGCCGTCGAGTCCACCGAGGCCGAGGTCGCCGACTGGGAGGCCGACCGGGTCGGCCAGGAGATCGTCTCGTCGAAGGCCTTGTCCCGCTGGCCCCTTGGGGACGGCGGGGAGCAGGTGACACTGGAGCTGGAGCTGGAGGATGGCGCCGGGTTCCACGGCGACTTGATCCTGGGGGGTCCGGAGCGGACCCCGGACGAGGAGCTGCCCGACGGAGAGGACCTGGAGACCGAGTGGGTCTTCGAGGGGCAGCCTGGCGTCGAGATGGGTAAGCAGCAGGGTGACCAGGGGTAGACAGAAGGAGGCCGTCTCCCTTCCCGGGAGGGATGCCGCAGGTCACCTGGACCTCGATCGAGGCCGAGACCGGCCCGTTCTGGAACATCGTCGAGACCACCGACCGGTCCCAGGTCGCCATGATGACCGTGGAACCTGGCAAGGTCGCCGGTGGTCCCAACACCCACGAGGCCAGCGACCAGGT
>CAYXGD010000367.1:0-2002 GCA_964464425.1 uncultured Thermoplasmatales archaeon | reverse complement strand
GCCAGCCGTGGACCTTCGGTCCCCGATCCGACCGCACCTTGGTCATCCCGCCTCGCTCCTCCCCACGAGGCTGCCCCGTCGGCGACGGTCACAGACCCTCCCGGCGGGGCCATGCTCTTCTCTCTGGCTCCCTGCCCGAGCGGTGACCCTGCTTGGTCAGAGCTGGTGCCGTGCGTAGATCGACAGGAGGACCGCGATGCCGGAGAGCGTGGAGCCCAGCCTGACGATGGCGGTCACGGGGTCGCTGCCGCGGGCCACCTCGAGCACCAGGTGGGCTGCAAGACCCAGGAGGCCGGTCCCGACACCGATCGTGATCAGGACCTTGGCTTGGGCCGTCCATCCCTTGGAGACGAACCAGCCCCCGAGGACCACCGTCAGACCCCCCAGCCCGGCCAACAGGACCACGGCGAGAAGCACCCAGAACAACAGCTCGGCCAGCACCGGGAACAGGCTGGCGATCAGCCCGGCCCCGAACCGCCAAAGCGTGGTGGAGCCGGTCGTGCCGGAGACGATCATCAGCACGCCGGCCGCGTAGGCGGCAGCCTCGGCCCGGCGCCGGCGGGAGACCATGGGCTCGGTAACGGCTGACCCGTCTAGAGGCTTGCGGCTTGGACCGCGGACGCTTGGGGCTCGGGCAGCTTTGGATGGGCTTATGTAGGGCGCTGGGAGCTTGGGGGCACCATGGCGGTATGGCTCTGGATCGTCTTGGGCGTCCTCGCCGGTCTCTTGCTCCTTTGGGTGGTCCTAACGTTCAACAAGATCATCCGGCAGGAGAACCGGATCGACAACGCCTGGGCGCAGATCGATGTCCAGCTGAAGCGACGAGCCGACCTGATCCCGAACCTCGTCAACACGGTCGAGGGCTACAAGGACTTCGAGCAGGAGGTCCTCGAGAACGTGACCCGGGCAAGGGCCCAGCTCCAGCAGGCCCGCGGCGAAGGGAACCGGGAGGGCGCCATGCAAGCCGAAGGGATGCTCGAGCAAGCCCTCGGGCGCCTGTTCGCCGTGGCCGAGGACTACCCCGACCTGAAGGCCAACGAGAACTTCCTGGCCCTGCAGGACGAGCTGGCCCACACCGAGAACAAGGTCGCCTTCGCCCGGCAAGCCTACAACGACGCGGTGCTGAACTTCAACAACACGATCGAGCAGTTCCCCGGCATGCTGGTGGCCGGCCCCATGGGGAAGAGCGAGCGAGCCATGCTCGAGATCCCCGATGAGGACCGCGAGGTCCCCGAGGTCTCCTTCGAGTGACCTGATCGACGGGAGCTTGGCGCATGGCCGATGGGACCCCTGGGGTGGCGGGCTTGGACCCGTTGTCGTTCGCCGATGAGATCCGCGGCAACAAGCGCAAGACCGTGCTCATCGTGGCGTTCATGTTCGCCATCCTGTGGGTCGTGATCTTCATCGCCGGGTGGGCCTTCGGGTACCCGCCGATCCTCACCGGGATCCTGGCGGTCGTGATCGGCGGCGGCTACATCTGGTACACGTACTCCCGGTCGGTCGAGACGGTGATCCGGGCCGCCGATGCGCGCCCGGCCAACCGGGAGGTCCGCGAGGAGAAGCTCTTGATCCACCGGGTCGAGGAGATGACCATCGCGGCCGGCTTGCCCGAGCCGCCCGAGGTCTACATCCAGGAGAGCAAGGACCCCAACGCGTTCGCCGCCGGGAAGGACCCCGAGGAGGCGATCATCTGCGTGACCACCGGCGGCCTGGCGATCTGGGATCAGGAGGAACTGGAGGGTGTGATCGCCCACGAGACCGCCCACATCCTCAACCGCGACATCCTCCTCCAGACGGTGACCGTCGGCGTGGTCGGCGCCATCGCGCTCCTGTCCGAGATCCTCTTGCGCAGCTTGTGGTTCACCGGTGGCGGGGGCGGGAGGAAGGGCAAGGGCGGGGTGATCCTCGTGGTCGTCGGCGTCCTAGCGTTGATCCTGGCGCCGATCGTCTCCCGGCTGACCTACCTGGCCATGAGCCGGAACCGCGAGTACCTGGCCGACGC
>CAYXGD010000366.1:0-2002 GCA_964464425.1 uncultured Thermoplasmatales archaeon | reverse complement strand
GCCTCCTGCTCAGGCGGGCAGACCACGCTCCCGTAGGAACAGAACACGCAACAGTCCCCCTCCAAGGGCGAGAGGCGCTGGCCGCACGCGCTGCAGTCGTAGAAGCGCACGCAGGCGTCGGTGGGCATCTCCTCGGTGTGCTCGGCACCGCACGCCGGGCACTCCAGGGTCGAGACCAGCTCGACGGTCATCGTCCCATCATGCTCGCCCGGGGGACATGAGCCTTCCCTTGCACCCCGCGACCCGCGTAGCACGCCCGGAGGACGATCCGTGAGCGTAGAAGACACCGCACGTCAGCCCAGGAGGCAGGAGATCGGCCAGGAGGCCCACCGCACCCTGGACCTCCTGCTCAAGCGCCGCGACGGCCTCGAGCACGCCCGCCAGGAGCTCCTGGGTACCGTGACCAAGCTGCGCACCGGTGCGGTCACCACCGCCGTCGTGCTCCTCTTGGCCGGGTTCCTGCTCCAGCGCTTCATCTACATCACCGGTGACGGCCGGCTCTTCCTGGGTCTGGCCCCGCTGGCCCTGACCATCGCCGCGGCCCTCATCGACCTCGTCCACTACCGGCCCCGGTTGACCAGCATGGAGGATCGCATCGACCGGCTCGACGCGGACATCCAGGTGCGAGGCCAGGACCTGCTCGGCGGGCCCGAGGACCGGCGCCGGGAGCTGGACACCTGGGCCATCGTCGGGTTCTACCTCCTGCCGGGCCTGGTCATCCTGGGCGTGACGATCTGGTGGATGGTCTGACGCTGGCCGGTCCAGGAGGCACGGGGTCGAACACAACGCCCAAGGACCCTGCTGCCTCTCCCCCGCCCGCATGGCCAAGATCGCCATCGTGGTCCTCGCCGACAACCAGAGCCACGGCGACACCGGCTACCTCGTCAACGCGCTGGAGCTGGCCGTCCAGTGCCAAGCGGCCGGCGACGAGGTCAAGATCCTCTTCGACGGCGCTGGCACGAAGTGGATCCCCTACCTGACCAACAAGGGCGCCGACCTCCACCCGCTCTACGCTGATGTGGCCGACCTCGTCGAGGGCGCGTGCAAGTTCTGCGCCGATGCCTACGGGGTGCAGGACCGCATCGTCGAGCGTGAGATCCCGCTGCTGGACGACGCCCGGGGGCATCCCGACCTCCGCGCCCTCATGGGCCAAGGGTTCGAGATCGTCACCTTCTGACCCTGGCCGCCCGCAACCTTCTTCAACGGGCCCGGCCTCGTTGACGACCGTGGACGAGCTCGAGGCCTACCTGGACGACGTGGTCGCCCGGCTGATCGAGGAGCAGCCCAGCGACCGGGACCAGGTGCAGAAGCTCAAGTTACGGACCGCCCGGGATCACCCCATCGGCAAGATCCCGCCGAACTCGGCCCTGCTCAACCATCTCCCCGAGGACCAGCGCGAAGCCTTCGTACCGGTCCTCCGCAAGAAACCGACCCGCTCGCTCTCCGGGGTGGCCATCGTGACCGTCCAGGCGCCCCCCGAGGCCTGCCCCCACGGCACCTGCACCTTCTGCCCCGGCGGCCCTTCCCAAGGGACCGCCCAGAGCTACACCGGTCACGAGCCTGCTGCTCGTCGCGCCGACCGCCACGGCTTCGATCCCTTCGACCAGGCCCGCTCCCGTCTCCAGGAGCTCGAGCGCAACGGCCACCCGGTCGACAAGGTCGACCTCATCGTCCAAGGCGGCACCTTCCCGGCCCGGGACCCCGACGACCAACGTCGCTTCGTCAAGGCCCTCTACGATGCCCTGAACAGCCACGGCCGCGACCCCCAGCGGGCCGACACCCTCGCCGAGGCCCAGTCGATCAACGAGACCGCCAGCAGCCGGGCGATCGGCCTCACCCTGGAGACCAAGCCGGACTGGTGCCTGGAACCCCACGTCGACACCATGCTCGAGCTGGGGACCACCCGGGTCGAGATCGGCGTGCAGACCGTCTACGACGAGGTGCTCGAGGCCACCCACCGCGGCCACACCATGGCCGACACCTACCAGGCCAGCCAGCTCGC
>CAYXGD010000365.1:0-2002 GCA_964464425.1 uncultured Thermoplasmatales archaeon | reverse complement strand
CCAAGGAAGGCACCGTCTACATCACCGTCCGCGACGAGGACAAGCAACGGGTCCTCCCCGTGGCCAAGGGCTTCGTCCAGGCCGGGTTCGACATCGTGGCCACCAAGGGCACCGCCCAGTACCTCCGCGACTTCGAGATCCCGGTGAAGACCGTCTGGCGGATCAGCGAGCAACGCAGCCCGGACGCCATCGACCTGATGCGCAAGGGCGAGATCGACCTGATCGTGAACACGCCGACCACGACCCGCGGGGCACGGTCGGACGCCTACGGCATGCGCCGGCTGGCCGTCGAGCTCGGGATCCCCTTCATCACGACGATGCAGGCCGCCCGGGCCGCGCTCCGGGCCGTCCAGGCACGGGACAAACCATGGCCCATCCAGGCCCTTACGGACATCCACGATGTCCGCAAGACCCGGCGCGCTGGCCAGGAGGGACCCGCCCCCCATGCCCGGCGATCCTGAGACCGTCACCCTGACCATCGACGGCGACGCGGCCCACGCACAGCGCTTCGGCGACGGCGACCAGGCCATCCTGCTCGTCCACGGCCTGGCCAGCGAGTCCCGGGAGCTGGGCGCCCTGCCCACGGTCCTGGCCGATCACGGCTACACCGCCCTGGCCATCGACCTTCGAGGCCACGGCAAGAGCCAAGGCGCCCGGGGCCTGCTCACCGTCCAGGGCGTCCTCGAGGACCTGACCGCCTGGCGCGACCACCTCACCGAGGCCGGCTGCGAGCTAGCCGTCGTCGCCGGGCACTCCTTGGGTGGCGCCTGGGCGATGCTGACCGCCAGCCGCCTGGACCCCCAGGCCGTGGCGGCCATCTGCTCCCCCTCGACCATCCAGGCCGAGCTCTCACGCATCGAGCAGGCCGCCTACCGGGTCGGCGGGTTCGCTCACCGCTTGGCGAACACGCTGGGCTACGGCGAGCTGGCCGTCCCCTACACCGTCGGCCCCGAGGACGTCCTCGACGATCCCCAGGCCCGCCAGCGCATGGTCGACGAGGGGCTCATCCAGACCACCATCCCCCTGGCCAACGTCGAGACCCTGCTGGGCCTGGATGCCACCGAGTGGGCCAGCCAAGCCACCTGCCCTGGCCTGGTCGCCGCAGCCCGGGACGACCGGGTCGTCGACCGTGAGAACACCCGCCGGCTCTTCGAAGCCTACGGTGGGCCGAGGACCTGGATGGACCTGGAAGCACCGCATTCCTGCTTCTACGGGCCGACCGGTAAGGCGTGCGCTGAGGAGGTCGCCGGCTGGGTCGATGGGGTGATCGCATAGCCCTTGTCGCCTTCGACTTCGACGGCACCTTGTGCAAGGGCGACGCTGGGGTCCACTTCGCCCTGTACTCCTCGCTCCAGGGCTACAAGCACGCCTTCGACCACGGGTTCGCTCAGGGCCTCGTCGAGCTGCCCAAGGTCCACCTCCGGACCCTCTCGCTGATCGCCCGGGGCATCCTGGTCGAGGCCGGGTACGCCACGGGGCGGTTGGATCGCCACCGCATGGTCGAGCGTGCCTACCGGGGCTACAAGGGCCTGCCCGCCGACGAGATCCGGGAGGGCCTCGACCGGTTCGCCCGGCGCAAGCTGCCTGGCCTCTTGCGGGAGAGCGTGGTCGACCAGATGCGTGAGCACGTCGACCGGGGCGACCACGTCGTCGTCCTCTCGACGGGCACCCGGGACCTGATCTGGCCGCTACGCGACGAGCTGGGGATCGATTTCGAGGTGATCGCCTGCCGGCTCCGCCAGGAGAACGGGACGCTGACCGGTACGGTCGAGGGTCCCTTGAACGGCCAGGAGAAGGCGATGCGGCTGCTGGCCATCGCCCAGCGGCGCAAGCACGATCTCGAGGAGGCCTGGGCCTACTCCGACCACGAGGACGACGCGGTGATCCTCGAGATGGTCGGCAACCCCGTGGCCGTCCACCCGACCAAGGCGATGCGCAAGATCGCCAGCCAGCGCGGCTGGCCGATCCTCTACGACTGATCGACGAAGCCTTGGCTCCCGGG
>CAYXGD010000364.1:0-2014 GCA_964464425.1 uncultured Thermoplasmatales archaeon | reverse complement strand
TGATCTCGACGACGAGTTCGTCGGTGGCGCCCGTGATGGCGGTGACCACCGGGTGGGCCCCGTACTTCTCGACGTTCAGGAAGGCGTGCATGACCCCGCGCCAGGACTCGCGCTCCTGGACACGCACGTCCTCGGTGATGGCCGGCTGACCCCATGGTGCCACCGCGCCGCGCCCGCTCATCTCGTAGGTCCACGAGCTGGCGCCATGCAGATCGTAGCCGGTGTCGGCCGTGGTCCCGCTGGCCGGGTAGATCGTGTACCAGATCGGTCCGCAGTCCTCACGAACATCGTAGAACACCTCATCGCAGATCCGCGTGAAGGTCTGGTTGTCCTCGGGCTCGGTGTCGAAGCCCTTCTGGCCGTAGGGGTAGAGCCAGAGGTTCCCGCAGCAGTGGATGCTGTTGACGTAGTCGGGCTGGATCTCCTCGAGCACGTCGAGGACGACCTGGGTCTCGGGCTCGCTGGCCGGCTCGGGACCCGGGTTGTTCATCACCGGGCTCTCGTCGACCTCGCCCCAGATCGCCGGGAAGTTCCGGTTGATGTTGACCGCCTCGGCGTTGAGCCGGCCGAAGGCGTGGGAGCCGTCGGGGTTGACCAGGGGGAGGATCCAGGTGTGGCGGTTGTCGACGATCCACTGGGCGGTCTCGTTGGTCTCGTACTCGTCGAGCAGGAACTGGGCGATCTCGGTGACGAAGTAGACGCCGCTGTACTCGTTGGAGTGCGTGCCACCGTCGATGTAGACCACCTCGCGCTGGTCCAGCGGGAGCGCCTCGCCCGCCTCGATCGCCTCGAAGTTGGCGATCTCCAGGAGCCAGAGGTCCAGGCCCGCCAGGCTCTTGCCGGCGCTGTGCAGCTTGACCAGGTCGGGGTGGTCACCAGCCAGGCGCTCGACCTCGGCGGTGAGCAGCGGGTAGTAGGGGAACGCGGTCACCGGTCCTGCTTTGTTCAGGGGGGCCGGGACGGCGGCCTCGTCGAGGGTGACGGGGTCGACCGGTGGCACGATCTCCTCGCCGTGGACGTTGACCGGCCAGCCGTCCTCGGACTCGGGGCCGAACTCGGCCTGTGCCATGGGAGCGATCAGAAGCAGGGCGAAGAGCGTAGCGACGAGGCCACCCCTGGGAACCATGCGACGAAGGGGCGCGGGTGCCTCAAAAGCGTTCCTGTGCCACGGCTCACCGGCGCCGGGCCCGGGCCAGGGCGACGGCAGCCAGGACCAGCAGGCCAGCGACCATGGGGGAGCCAGGGACCGGCTGGGGGCCCGCATCCTCGCTGGCAGCCGCCAGGCCGGGCCCCTGGCCGACGAGCCCTGCGGAGGTTTCGACCAGGTCGACGGTCAGCGTCCGGGTCCCGTTCGGGGCCTTCATCAGCCGCTTCTGCCAGTCGAGGCTCAGCTCGGTGGGGCCGGTCCTGAACGGGCCATCGATCTCGATCCGGGTGCTCTGGCCCGGGGGGAGCTCGGGGAGGTCGACCGTTCGGTCCTGGAGGGTGAGCTGGCCCCGGACGAGGGCACCCAAGCCGTCGTTGGTGACCTCGACGGTGAGCGTCTCCTGGGTCCCGTCGATCGCGGTGACCACCGGGTGGGCACCGTAGCGGTGGACCTCGAGGAACGCGTGCATGAGCCCACCCCAGGCCTCGCGTTCCTGCCGGCGGACATCCTCGTGGACGACCGGCTGGCCCCACAGGGCCACCGCGCCGCGTCCGCTCATCTCGTAGCCGAAGGTCAGGGCGCCGGTGTGCTCGTAGGCGGTGTCGGCCATGTCCCCGCTGACCGGGTAGATGACCTCCCAGATGGGCCCGCACTGCTCACGGACCTCGGGGTCGTACCCGAAGGCCTCGTCGCAGATGGCCTCGTAGAGCTCGATGTCCACCGGCGTCTTGCCCTCCAGCCCGTAGGGGGTCAGCCACATGTTCCCGCAGCAGTGGATGCTGTTGGCGTAGTCGGGCTGCAGCTCGTCGAGCAGGTCGATCACGTGCTGGGTCTCGGGCTCGCTGGCCGGCGCTGGCCCGGGGTTGT
>CAYXGD010000363.1:0-2016 GCA_964464425.1 uncultured Thermoplasmatales archaeon | reverse complement strand
CAAGGACCTGCTCGTCCCCGGCGGCGGCTTCGGCGGCCGCTTCCAGGCCCTGGTCCTCTCCCACGGTGGGGGGGCGGCCGAGGCGGGCCTGAAGGTCGACCTGCAGGACCCGGAGATCTGGATGCGGGGCGCCCGGGGCCTGCTCAGCGACGAGGGAGAGGGTGGACTCGGGTTCTTCCGGTGAACCGCCCTACCCCATCTCCTCGAGCTCCACGCGGCCCATCTCGTCCTGATAGGCCAGGTAGACGTACACCGGCAGCCCGGCCAGGATGATGATCGCCCCCAGCAGGCTGCCCCAGAAGTCCTCGAAGATGAGGTTCAGCGTGAACACCGCCGCCAGGACGACGAACGCCAGCGGCACCCACGGGTAGCCCGGCACCTTGTACGGGCGCGGCATCTCCGGGTGGGTCCGGCGCATGGTGAGCACGGCCAACCCCGCCAGGCCGACCCAGAGCCACGTGGCGAAGATGACCAGGGTGATCAGGGCCTCGAAGGTCTGCAGGAAGAACACCAGCGCGATCGACCAGACGCCCAGGAGCAGGATCGAGGTGTGCGGCGTCTGGAAGTCCTCGTGGACCTTGACCAGCGGCCGGAAGAACACCCCGTCCCGGGCCATGGCGAAGATGATCCGCGGACCGGTGAGGATGACCGCGTTGCAGGTCCCGAAGACCGAGATCAGCACCCCCGCGATGATGACGTCACCGAACCACTGGCCACCGACCAGCTGGGCGGTCAGACCGGCCGGGGACTCGGCAGCGGCCACGTTCTCACCCAGACGTTGGGCGATCCCCGCCAGGCCGTCACCACCGAGCACGTGGATGTAGGCCAGGTTGGCCAGAGCGTAGACGACGATCACCGCGAGGACCCCGCCGATCAAGGAGAGCGGGAGGTTCTTCTCCGGTTCGTCGACCTCCTCGGCCACCTGGGTCGAGTTGTACCAGCCATCGTAGGCCCACAAGGCCGGCACCAGGGCCAGGCCGAAGGCGGCGATGAGGCTCCCGGAGCCCGAGACGGTGGCCGGTTCGGGCGCAGGACCCGAGGTCGTCCAGACGAAGGCGGCCACACCGAGGAGGACCAGCGCGCCCACCTTGAGCGCGGTCGTGACCGTCTGCACCCAGCCGCCGAACCGGACCCCGACGTAGTTCACGCCGGTCAGGAGGACGATCAGCGCCACGCCGACGAGCTGGGTGTCCAGCCCACCGGTGATGTAGGTGCCGCCCTCCAGCTCGGAGAGCAGGGCCCCGAACGCGACAGCCAACGCGCTCACCGAGGCGGCCTTGCCGATGAAGAAGCTCGACCAGCCCTGCAGGAAGGCCAGACCCTTGCCGTAGGCCTCGCGCAGGTAGGCGTACTGGCCGCCGGACTCCGGCATAGCCGCTGCCAGCTCAGCGAAGGTCAGCGCGCCGAGGAGCACCAGGATGCCAGCAACGACCCAGACGCCGATGACCAGCTCGGTCGTCGGCTCGATGCCGCGCTTGGCGAACTCCCAGGCCACGATCTGGGGCCCGAAGAAGATCCCCGACCCGATCATCGACCCGACGACGACGCTGGTGGCGGCTATGGGGCCGAGGTCGCGGCGCAGCTCCACACCGTGCGACCGCGGGCCGTGGTATAAAGCCGTTCGGCAAGCGGCATCGTCGATGGCGCCACGATGGCCGGCGCGCCTGAACGCGCCTTGAAGAAGTCGGTGTGGATCGTCGCGGTTCGCGACCGGCTGTCGTCCTTGGTCGGCGGGCCGGTCGCTCAGTCCAAGCCGCTTGCCCCTCAAGCTGGGCCGGGGCAGGCGGCGGACCTAAGCGCGCAGCGTTGCTGTGCCGGCTGCGCGCTTAGGGCTCGGAACCAGCCTCCGCGTGCGCGGCGCTCCGGCTGGTTCCTCAGTCCGGACGAGCAAGCTCGTCCTCTCGCCAGGCTTCGGCGGCGTCTGCAGCCTGGCGACGCATGCCGGCCATCGCTCTCGCTGGGCCACGATGGCCGGCGCGCCTGAACGCGCCTTGAAGAAGTCGGTGTGGATCGTCG
>CAYXGD010000362.1:0-2026 GCA_964464425.1 uncultured Thermoplasmatales archaeon | reverse complement strand
CGAGCCGGTGTCCACCACCGTGGACGACAGGGCCCCACCGAGGGTGTTACCCCCTGGAGCGGTCGAGCTTGCTTGTCGCCAGCCGGTCCCGGCTGGACGAGGAACGCGACCATGGCTCAAAACCTGACCCGATCCCGACCCCGATCCGCTCAAGCCCGACAGCCTCTCAGAGCCTCGGTCCTGCTCGTGCCCCTCCTGGTCCTGGGCGCCAGCCAGGTGATCGACGTGACCTCCACCGTCGACGTGACCGATCCTGCGTGGTCGGCTGCCACGACCGTCCTCGCCGTGGGCATGGCCGCCGCCTACACCGCAGGCGCCATGGTGGCCGCTGGCCAACGGCCCCCGGTGCCGACCCCGCTGAGCCCGCGGCGACAGATCGAGGAGGCCCTCGGGATCGCTGCCCGGGTCGACCGGCTCGCGGGCGACCCCCGCCAGGCGCGCCCGCCTGCCTCTGACCTGGACGGTGGGACCAAACCCTACGACGGTCCCGGCGACCTGGACCCCCGGCCCGTCGATCTCGGTGACCTCGTCCGGCGGACCGTCGGCCGGTCCCGGTGCCAGGCGCAGGCCGCCGGTGTCGGGCTCTCCGTGGTCATCCTGCAGGAGCCACCGGTGCTGGCCGATCCCGGTCGGCTGGCCCAGGCCCTCTCCGAGGTCACCGCCCACGCGATCGGGCGGACCCCCGGCGGCGGCCACGTCCGCGTGACCGTGACCGCGGTCGATGGCGTCGCCCACGTCCAGATCACCTACCCGGGTGCCGATCCAAGCATCGATCCAAGCGCCGTCACCGGGGACCAAGTGCTGGCCACGGCCCGGCGCCTGGCCGAGGATCACGCCGGGACCTTGAGCGTCGACCCTCTGGGAGACCGTGGCGGCACCACGGTCTGCCTGCGCCTGCCGGTCCTGCCGCCGGCGCGGGACCCGGGTGAGACGGGCTGAGGCGTAGCTGACAGCTCCGGACCGGAGACCGCCGCACCCTTGGCCTGCTGGCGGTCGGTCCCGCACGCCCGCCGGGCGCGAGGCCGCCCGGGGCCGCCCGTCGACAGGCCCTGTCGGCCGAGGCGGACAACAGGCCCTCGACACAGGTCTATGCCCCTTGAGCGAAGAGCTTCGTTCCATGATAGACCGCTACCCCACCCTCGATGACCCGATGGGACGAGGTGGGGAGCCTTGACCCAGGGGATCCACCCCGAGGGGGAGCCATCTCGCCAGGGCCCCCTACCGTGGCGGGCGCTCTCGGCCATGGCCGTCCTATCGCCCATCATCCTCCTCGAGGGGCTGCCGGCCGTCGACGTGCCCAGCCACCTCTGGCCCCCGATGTTCACCGAGATCCTCCGGGCGATCGGCGCTGCCGGCATCCTGGGGTTGGCGGCCTGGACGGCGGCTGCCATCGGCCCGCGGCTGAGCTCCCGCTCGAGGACCCGGCACGCGGGCCCGGACCCGCGGGCCGACCACGGCGAGGTAGCACATCTTCGACAGGAGGCCCAGCTCACCCGGGAGCTGATCGACTCAGCCGTCCACGAACTGGCCTCGCCGCTGACGTCCATGGGGTTCCAGCTCCACGCGCTGCGGACCTCGGCCGCTGATCGGTTGGAGGACGACGAGGTGGCGCTGCTCAAGAGGACCATCGAGGATCTTGGCCGGTTCAAGCGGCTGGTCTCCGACCTCCGGGACAGCACCCGGGCCCATGGTGGCCGGTTGGACCTTGAGACCCAACCGCTCGATCTCGGCCAGCTGGTGGAGCAACAGGTCGAGCGACACCAGCAGGAGGCCGGGAACCATGACGTCGCGTTGGCCGTCCACGTCGAGGCGACCCCCCGGCTCGAGGGTGACCCGGACCGCCTGGCCCAGATCCTCTCCAACCTGCTGTCCAACGCCGTCGCCTACACGCCTTCCGGTGGCCGGGTGGGCGTGGTGGTGGACCAGACCGATGAGCTGGCCTCGGTCCAGGTCAGCGACACCGGGATCGGCCTGGAGGAGGAGGACCTCTCGAGGATCTTCGAGCCCTACGCGCGGGCCCACCAGG
>CAYXGD010000361.1:0-2038 GCA_964464425.1 uncultured Thermoplasmatales archaeon | reverse complement strand
GGACCGAGTTCCCGTACTACCACAGCGACCTGGAGAACGGCATCTTCGAGGCCACGGGCAGCTTCTTCGTGCCCTTCGAGGTCATCGGCTCCGACGCCGACCGGGTCACCGAGCTCCACTTCGGGTACCTGCACACCTTCCCCTGGCCGGTCAGCAGCGGCCTCTGCACCGGGGCCTTCCCCGTGACCGGTGCCTACTACGAGTTCTACCGGGGCGACTACGACGGCAGCGATGGTTGGGAGATCCCGATCAACACCCTGCTCGTCCCCGACATGGCCTACGGCGCCATCCTCCGCGGGCTCGATGCCCAGGGCAACACCGTGGTCTCCGGGTTCGTCTACGCCAACGTCAACAACTACCTCAACGAGTTGAACTGGCGGCCTGGTGGGACACCCCAGGATTGCGCCGACGAGACCGGGACCGGGAGCGTGGGATGCCAGTACCACGACGTGACGCCGCCCTACCCGACGGTGAAGAACGCCCGGCCGACCAACGTCAGCGTCCCGATCCACGAGGCCGGTCCCGAGTACACCGAGGACCCCGACGGACCCGGCGGCGAGACGGCGTTCTGCCCCAACGGTGTGGTGTTCTCCTTCGGTGAGCCCCTGTCCGAGGTGACCTTCGACGAGACGATCCTCAACGAGCGGGGCATGGATGACGCCGCCCCGCGCGACGTCGACGCCCTGCTCCTGACCACCATCGATTCCCAAGGCTGGGGCCCTGAGTACTGCGTCGATGAGACCGAACTGGACGACGACTTCACGATCCACGTGAAGGCCGTCGACCTCCAGGGCAACGTCGCCCACCGCACGGTCACGACGGCCCCCCCGTCCTGACCGGGCCCCTGTCGGGGTCTCCCCGACCCCCTCCTTCTTCTCTCTATCCAAGGATCGCGGACAGCGCCAGCTGGGCCTCGTCGGCGTAGATGCTCAAGAGCAGCATCGTCGCGTTGAACGCAGCGTGGGCCACGATGACGGCCCAGAGGCTGGTCTCCCGGCGGACCCATCCGAACACCAGCCCGAGCAGGAACGGTAGGATCACCTGGAACGGCGTCAGGTAGCTGGCGTGGATGATGCCGAACAAGCCGGCCTGGACGAGGTTGTTGGTCCGCGGGAGCAGGAACCCTCGGAAGTAGAGCTCCTCGCCCACGCCCGCCAGGACCGCGACCAGGATGGCCAGGGCGGGCGTCAGCGCATCAGCGATGGCGTCGGCTTGGGGGTTCTCTGGCATGTACCCGACGGCCTGGAGGCCAAGGCCCATGCCGACCAGGCCGGCCAGCACGGCCAGGGTCGTGGCCAGGCCCCAGGCGATCCCGGCAGGCAGGTCCCCAGGGCGGAGGCCCAGGTCCCTGAGGGAGTCGCCGATCGATCGGCGTTCGACCAAGCCGAGCCAGGTCATCGCGGCGATGACGAAGAGGAGCAGGTTGAACACGAGCCCTCGGATGATGTTGCGGGCCTCCAGCCCGCTGCCCTGCACGGGATGCTGGCCTGTGGCCAGGTACTGGGAGGCTGCCTGGGCGGTCCCCAGGATGGTCAGCCCGAAGACGAGGTAGACGAACGCCAGGTGGATCAGCGCACCGACGGCCTGGGCGACCTCCCGTAGATCGAGCCCGACGCTCCGTCGGAGCCACGGTCCAGCCCGGTCGGGCGTGGCGGCCACCCATACCAGGGCGGGCAGGAAGGCCGCGAGGATCGCCACGTGGGCGCCGAGGATCAAGGGCTCACCGACCGCGTCGGCCGCACCCGAGCCATGGACGAAGGTCAGGAGCGCTGCCAGGGCCAAGGCAAGGACGCGGACGGGCGCTGGGATGTCCACGAGAGGCCGTATGCGACCCTCCTTTAGGGGCCTTTCCTCGCAGCGCTCCAACCGTGGCGGACCCTCCCAAGCGCAGCGTCTAAATACACCCACCCGATTCGCCGGCCTGCTGGGCCCGTGGTCTAGTTGGTTATGACGTCGCCTTCACACGGCGAAGATCACCTGTTCGAATCAGGTCGGGCCCACTTCTCAGCCGTCAGGACACCATCTGCATAGCCTGACG
>CAYXGD010000360.1:0-2039 GCA_964464425.1 uncultured Thermoplasmatales archaeon | reverse complement strand
ACCGCCTCGGGCATGGCCAGGGCGTAGAACCCGGCCTCGGCGCTCTTCCGCCGCAAGGCATCGATGTCGTCGACGATCGCCTGGCTCAGCCGGCCGTCCTCGCGCAGGTAGGCCTGCTCGTCCTCCAGGTAGCCCGGATGCTCGTCGTCCAGGGGCGCGGCATGCTTCTCTGCGAAGTCCACGATCCCCTTCACGACCGCCTTGGTGTCCTCGGACGGCTCGAAGTCGATGGGCACGCGGGCTCGTAGCACGCCGGGGCAGAAAAGCGGTGCCCACGGCAGGCTTCGACCGATGGGGTAGCCAGGCCTCCGAGGTGGCCCTCAGGCGTGCGACCTGCGCCGCTGCCGGGTCTCCTCGTCCGGCATCCAGACATCCCAGACCAGGCCGGTCTTCTCCAGGGCCCGGATCAGTAGCCGGCCGGGGTCCACCTGGTACCACGCGTGGCCCAGGAAGGCGGCCCGGGGGAACGCGTGGTGGTTGTTGTGCCAGCCCTCGCCGAAGCCGAGGAGGGCCACCACCGGGTTGTTGCGGGCCTGGTCGCTGGTCTCGTAGGGCCGCGTCCCGAAGAGATGGGAGACGCTGTTGACGCTCCAGGTCACGTGATGCCCCAGGAAGACGCGCACGAACCCGCCCCAGAGCAGCCCGGTCCACAGGCCCGTCCAGCTCAGCGTCACCAGGCCACCGATGGCAGCCGGGATCAGGAACCCAAGGGCCACGATCCGCAGGTAGTTGCGGTCGACGGCTCGGACCACCGGGTCGGCGCGGAGGCTCTCGTACATCGGTCCCGAGCGGACGAACCGATCGCGGAAGAGCCAGCCGAAGTGCGCGTGCCAGAAGCCCTCCAGCGGGCTGTGCGGGTCGCCTTCCTTGTCGGCGTGCGCGTGGTGGCGCTTGTGCGTGGCCGCCCAGTCGCTGGGCTTGTCCTGCATGGCCATCGAGCCCAGGGTCAAGAGGGTGGCCCGCACCGCAGGATGGGCCTCGAAGGCACCGTGGGTGAGCATGCGGTGGTAGCCGACGCTGATCCCGAGCCCGGTGGCGATCCAGGCGCCAACGAGCAGGCTGATCTCAAGCCAGCCGACGGCCTGGCCCCAGAAGGTCCAGACGGCCAGGAGGGTGAGGGCGAAGGGCAAGGTGACGACGGCCAGGACCACCAGCTTGTACCAGCCGGGGTCCTCGTGGGTCGGGAGCGGGTCATCGGTCATGACGTTCACTTCCGTTCTGACACCAGGTAGCTATCCAGGAGCTGACGTCGGAACAGAACCACTATGGGGTGGCCGTCGCTTCAAGGAGGCGGTGGGTCGGCCAACGCCTGGTATCACGGCTGCCTCCAGCCGGCGGTGGTGCAACGAGGTGGCCTGGCGGGCCGGCCGGAGGCATCAAGTCACCGACCTGCCTTGGCCGGCCCGGTGGACGAGCAAGCCCGAGCCCTGGAGGTCACCCGGCGCCTGCTGGACGAGTTCCCGGACTGGGACATCAGCCTCGACTACGACAACCGCTTCCAGCTTCTGGTCGCCACGATCCTCTCGGCCCAGTGCACCGACGCCATGGTCAACCGGGTCACCCCCGAGCTCTTCGAGCACTACCCGGACCCCGAGAGCATGGCCAAGGCCGAGCTGGAGCACGTCGAGGAGCTCGTCCACTCCACGGGGTTCTACAAGCAGAAGGCCAAGCGCCTGATCGGCTCGGCCCAGATCATCGTCGAGGAGCACGACGGTCAGGTGCCCGACACCATGACCGCGCTGACCGATCTGCCGGGCGTGGGCCGTAAGACCGCCAACGTGGTCCTCCACCACGGGTTCGACAAGACCGAGGGCGTGGTCGTCGACACCCACGTCAAGCGGATCAGCAAGCGCCTCGGGCTGACCACCACGACCAACCCCGAGAAGGCCGAACGCGAGCTGATGGAGATCCTTCCCCAGGAGGACTGGAAGCGGTGGACCCACCTGCTCATCGAGCACGGGCGGGAGACGTGCACGGCCAGGAACCCGAGCTGTGACCGGTGCGTGCTGCAGGACATCTGCCCCAGCGCAGAGCGGTTC
>CAYXGD010000359.1:0-2049 GCA_964464425.1 uncultured Thermoplasmatales archaeon | reverse complement strand
CCGACGAAGTAGTAGGCCGGGGCCTCCTCGGGGATCGTTCCCCAGGCCACGGGCGTGGTGGGGTAGAGCACGCAGCTCACCGACCCCGTGGTCGGGTCGCAGGTGGGCCCATCGTAGCCCTGGTCACGGACGGGCCGGGGGTTGGCGGTGTGGAAGAAGATGGTCTTGGCCTCCTCGATGGACAGGGCGCCGTCGGCCAGCGGGCCCTCGGTCGGCGCGGTCCGGTTGGCCGCCAGGACCAGGCTGCCGTCCCGGACGCCGACGCCGTGGTCGTCGACGGCGCGCCGTGCCTCCAGAAGCACCCGGGCGAACGTGCCGGCGGCCATGGGCGTGGCCCCGCTGGTGCCGCCGCCCTCGTCCTGGGGGGACTCATCTAGGCTCTCGTGGTCGGCGGCCGGGTGCATCATCGCATCAGCCACGACGTGGGGCATGTGCATGGGCCAGGGGGCCATGTTCCCGCCGTCGTGGCCGCCGACCATGATGATGCCTTCGGGCCCGGCGATGTTGTCGAGGTAAGCGGGGTGGCCGGTGATACCGAAGAAGCCCAGCAGGCCGTTGCCGCCAGCCACGAAGATCGGTTGCTTGGCTGCGGCCTGGCGGACCATCTCCCGGTCGGCCTCCCGAAGCGCGAACCCGTCGGGCAGGTGGCCCCACGAGTTGGTCTGGAGGTCGATCCACGGCTGGTCGGCCGACCAGGCCATGTGCTCTGGGGTGAACCCTTGGATGGCCACGATCTTGCAATCAGGGCAGACCGACGTCGTCTCGCCGGCCACACGGCTGGCGGTCATGGTGCCGTGGCCGCCGCGGTCGAGGATCATGCCCGGGAGGTCGGCGTCCTCCTCGCAGCTGACATCGAGGTCGTACGAGGTCACCGCGCCGACGATCCGCGTGCCGGGGAACCAGTAGAGCTCGCCCGGCTCGACGGTCTGCCAGAGCTCGCAGTCGGCCTCGACGGCGGCCTCGTAGCTGTCGGCATCCAGGGTGAGGTTGAGCGCCGTGGCGTTCTCGGGGTAGCCGTCGAGGTAGGTCGAGGGGTGCCGGTAGGCGTCGTCGCTGGTGTCGCGGAACGCGGCGTGGTAGGGGTTGATCCCGGTGTCGATGTCGGCGACCACGACCCGGGGCTTCTCGTCGACCGGGAGGTCCTGCCCGGCGGTCGGATCGATGGGCTCGGACGTGTCCTCATCGGAGCCGAGGCATCCGGCCAAGCCGGCGGTGAGGAGCAAGAGTGCGGCCAGGACCTTGCGCATGCTGGTTCGTGCCCGCAGCCGCGCTGAGGGGTTAAGAACCTTCTTGTGGCGGTCTCCCAGGCCGGTCAGTCGAGCCCGAGGAGCTTCTTGGCTCTGGCGGTGTCGTCGACGCGCATCACGAGCTCGCCCTCGTCCTCGCCGCTGGCGGTCCCGAAGAGGAACTCGACGTTGATGTTCTCCTTGCTGAGCTGGCCCAGGACCTCGTCGAGGGCCCCGGGTTCGTTGGCCAGCTTGAGGGTGATCACGTCCCCCCCTCGGACCTGGAACCCGGCGTCCTCCAGGACCCGCATGGCCTCCTGGTAGGGGTGGACCTGGAGGCGCGCGTACCCGAAGTCGTGCTCGGCCTCGACCATCAGCGAGTCGATGTTGATGCCGGCCTTGGACAGGACACGGGTGACCTGGGACAGGGCGCCGGGCTCGTTCTCCATGAGGACGGTGATCTGACGGGCCATGGTGGGTCTGGGGGACGATGGGCCCGGAAGGCACTTAGGGCCTGCGGAAAGGGGCGTGGGGGCGCTCCAGCCCCACCTGGGGGTCTGCCCCAAGGGAGGACGCCCGGTCTCCGGCAACAAGCCTCATAAGAGAGCCCCCTCTACGAGGGCCCGTTCTATGGCCGATGACCTGATCCGGGTGCAGGGCGCCCGGGAGCACAACCTCAAGGAGCTCGACGTCGAGATCCCCCGCGACGAGTTCGTGGTGATCACCGGCCCCTCGGGCTCCGGCAAGTCGACCCTGGCCTTCGACACCATCTTCGCCGAGGGCCAGCGCCGCTACATGGAGTCGCTCTCCAGCTACGCCCGCC
>CAYXGD010000358.1:0-2050 GCA_964464425.1 uncultured Thermoplasmatales archaeon | reverse complement strand
AGTACCCGCCGGCGAACTTGCCGGTGGTCCCGCTGAACTTCCAGCCGCCGAAGGGCTGGCCTTGGACCAAGGCGCCGGTGGTAGCGCTCTGGTGCCGGTTCACGTAGCACATCCCGGACTCGATCTTGTCCAGCCACTCGGTGACCTCCTCGCCGTCCTCGCTGAACAGGCCGGCGCACAGCGCGTACTCGCTGTCGTTGGCCTTCTCCAGGGCCTCATCGAAGCTCGAGACCTTGTGGATGGTGACGAAGGGCAGGAAGTGCTCCTCGGTGGCCAGCTCGTGGTCGTGCGGGAGGTCGGTGACGATGGTCGGCTCGACGTACCGGCCATCAGGCAGGTCGTCGTCCTCGACCAGGCCACCGCCCAGCTGGATCGTGCCGTCGCTCTCGGCCTTGGCCACGATGGCCTCGTACCGCTCGATGGCCTGGTCGTCGATGACCGGGCACACGAAGGTGTCGATGTCCCACGGCTCGCCGACGACGAGATCCTCGCTCTCGTCGACCAGCTCGGCCACGAACGTGTCGTAGACATCCTCGTGGACGTAGACCCGGCTGGTGGCCGAGCACTTCTGGCCGCTGAAGGAGAAGGCGCCCTTCATGACGCCGCTGACGGCCTTCTCGAGGTCGGCGTTGTTGGAGACGATGACCGAGTTCTTGCCCCCGAGCTCAGCGATGACCGGGCCACGCTTGCCCAGGTCGACGAACGTCTCCTGAGCCTCGAGGCCGACCTCACGGGAGCCGGTGAAGACCAGGCCCTTCACGCCGGGATGTTCGACGATGGGTTGACCCACGTCACGTCCGCCGCCGGTGACCAGGTTGACCGCGCCATCGGGCACGCCCGCGTCCTCGAGGATGTCGAGGAACTTGTGGGCGATCATGGGGGTCGCGCTGGCCGGTTTGACGACGGCCGTGTTCCCGGTGATCAGGGCGCCGGTCGTCATGCCGACCAGGATGGCCAGCGGGAAGTTGAACGGGGCGATGACACCGAAGACCCCGTACGGGCGGAGCAGGTTGGTGCAGTGCTGGCCAGGGCTGGGCTCGCCCGTGTCGTAGACGTAGCCCTTGTGCCGGCGGAGCTCCTGGCTGTAGAAGGCGAGGAAGTCGATGGCCTCGTCGACGTCGGCCATGGCCTCGGTCCGGTTCTTGCCGTTCTCCAGGCTCATCGTGGCGGCCAGCTCGAACCTGCGGTCGCGCATGATGTCGGCGGCCTTCTCGAAGATCTCCGCGCGCTCCTCGTAGCTTCGCTTGCGCCACTCGTCGAAGGTCTCCTCGGCCACCGCGACCGCCTCGTTCACGTCGTCCTCGGTGCCGGACGCGAACTGGCCGATCACAAGGTCTGTGTCGGCCGGGCTGGTGACGGTGAAGGTCTGATCGGTCTCGACGGCCTCGCCACCGATGCGCAGCGGATGATCCTGGCCGAGCTCAGCTCGTACCGCCTCGATGGCATCGTCGAAGGACTGGTGGAACTTGTCCTCGTTGCCATCCTGTTGGTAGGTCAGGAAGGTCAGTTCGTTCTCGAAGGTCATGGTGAGTCGCTCCTACGAGGCTGCCAACAAGCTCTGCAGGGAAAACTTTACCGCGGCCATGGTCGAGCGCGGGGCTGGCGTGCGCCGACGTAACACTGGTGGGGGGCTAGCCTTTTCCTCCGTGCCCGACCTAGCTCATGTGATGTCACCGAGCGGCGATGCAGGGGACCTCCCTGAGCGGTACCGAGAGATCCTGGAAGCCGTGGATCTCGAGCCTGGCGGCGAGCTGGCCGGCGTGACCGACGGGAGCGGTTGGTACGGCAACGGGGACCCGATCGAGGTCACCTCGCCCATCGACGGGACCCACCTGGCCACCGTCCGGGGTGCCAGCCAGGAGGACTACGAGCGGACCGTGCGCGCCGCCCACGAGGCCTTCGAAGCATGGCGCGAGGTCCCGCCCCCTGACCGTGGTCAGGTCATCCGCGCCTTCGGCGACAGGCTGCGGGAGGAGAAGGAGGCCCTCGGCGCCTTGGTCGCCCTGGAGAACGGCAAGATCCTCGAGGAGGGCAAGGGCGAGGTCCAGGA
>CAYXGD010000357.1:0-2136 GCA_964464425.1 uncultured Thermoplasmatales archaeon | reverse complement strand
GTTGGCCACCAGCGGACCCTCGCCGACGGGCTCGGCGTAGGTCGTGGTCGGCTCGTTGGAGATGCCCGCCGGTTCGACGTTGAAGCTGAGGTGGGTCCCTGTGGGTTGGCTGGGCTCCCAGGCGATCTCGGCGGTGAGCTGGTGGAGGTTGGGTTCAACCTGCCAGGTGAACAGGAACCGGTCGTTGGTGGCGTTCTCGACGAAGATGTTGGGGATCGCGCAGACGGCGGCGGCGACCACGGGGGTCGAGACCGAGCACTCGACGAAGCCGGTGAACTCCTGCTGCTGCATGTAGGGCTGGACGCCGGTCTTCTGGGCCAGGATGACATCGGAGGTGGCCACGTCCCCGGCGGTGACGGAGACGTCGGCCGTGGTGCCGACGAAGCCGTCGGCGGTGAACTCGAGCGTGTAGTCGCCCGGGGCGAGGTTGCTGAAAGCGTACGAGCCGTCGCTGGCGGCGGTCGTGCTTTGACCGCGATCGGCCAGGGTCACGGTGGCGCCCTCGACCGGTTGGATCGCGGGATCGGTGACCACACCCTGGATCCCGCCGGTGCTCTGATCCGCCTTGGCTTGGTTCTTCAGCTTGGCGTCTCCGGTGTCCTCCTCGCCACCGAGACCGATACATCCGGTCAGGAGCGGTGCGGCGAGCAGGAGGCCGACCAGCAGGAGGGTGCGCATCGGCCAAGGTTCACCTAGCGACCCTATATGAAGGCTCTTGGACACCTCTAGTCCAGCCCTGGCGATCCCACAGGGCAAGCAGGCCCCCAGGGCGCGTCAGGCGCTGTTCCCGTCGATGACCGAGAAACCCTCGGGGGCGGGCGCGTTGTAGAACGCGCTGATGTAGTGGGTGAACTCCTCCTGGATGACCGGGCAGACCCGGGCCGGGGTCTCCTGGCAGTCGGGCGAGGCGAACACGCGCTGCTGCATGGGCCAGCCTTGATCCCAGAAGTTGAAGCCGCAGTAGCTGTCGTCGGCCTCGGTCCCGTTGGCGCCCTCGCAGAGCTCGGTGAAGTTGTTGGCCACGCGCTCGAAGACGGGCTTGTCGAGCCGCGCGTAGATCGGTGGCAGGCCCCCGCTCTCGTAGAAAGTTGCCTCGTCGTCGTTGGGGAACCCGTTGACCTCCATGATGGTCGAGAGGGCCGTGGTCTCGGACTCCCAGGTCATCTCGTAGACGACGGTGTCGATCGGTGCCTCCAGCTCGAAGAAGTGCATGAACCGGTCGTTGGTGGCGTTCCCGCCGAGCCCCGCGACCTCGAGCACCGTGTTCGGCACCGCGCAAGCGGCCACCGCGCTGTAGGGGAGGACCATCGGGGTGACCCACCAGGCTGCACCGCACTCCACGAACCCGACCAGCTCCTGCTGCTGCATGAACGCCTGTTGGCTGGTCAGGTGGGTGAGGAGCACGTCCACGGTGGCCACGTCGCCGGCCTCCACCGTGACGCTCTCCTTGGCCGTCACGAAGCCCTCGGCTCGGACGACCATGGTGTAGGTGCCGGGATCGATCCGGGAGAACGCGTAAGAGCCGTCGCTGGCGGTGGTGGCCGTCTGCCCGGTGCCCTCGAGGGTGAGGTTGGCACCGACGACGGGCTGGACGGCGTTGTCGGTGACGACGCCTTGGATGCCGCCGGAGGACGTGGTCACGTCGGCCTGTTCCTTCTGGATCGGCTCGTCGCCCCCGTCGTCGCCGCCCAGGCAGCCGGCCAGCGGGGCGGCCAGGAGCACGAGAGCGAGCATGAGCGCAGCCTGGCGCATAACGCGTTGTTCTCGGGGAGGCTTATCAAGCTATCCGCGGCTCGGTCGGAAGGGTCAGCCTGAGCCCAGGACCGAGAAGCCCTCGGGTGCCGGTTGGTTGTAGAAGGCGCTGACGTAGTGGGTGAACTCCTGCTGGAGGACCAGGCAGGCCGAGGCGGGGGTCTCGAAGCAGCTGCCGGTGGCGAAGACGCGGAGGACCATGGGCCAGCCGTTGTCCCGGAAGTTGTAGCCGCACCAGTCCTCGTCCGCCTCGCTGCCGTTGAGCCCCTGGCACCGCTCGGTGAAGTTCTGGGAGAGATCCTCCCAGGAGGGCTGCTCGAGGCGGACCTGGATGGGGCTGTGCCCGCGGACGTCCATGATCCGGGACCCGTTGGCGTTGATGAA
>CAYXGD010000356.1:0-2143 GCA_964464425.1 uncultured Thermoplasmatales archaeon | reverse complement strand
ACCGGGTCGGTGGCGCACCAGAACTTGGAGAACTCCTCGTGGGGCGGGTAGGTGGGCTCCTCCATCCGGCGCCAGTTGGAGCCCGGCAGGTTGCTGTTCTCCCAGGTCAGCCCACCATCGTGCGTCACGTAGATCCCGTCCCAGACGCAATCGCCGGCCTCCTTGGGGGTGTAGTCCTTGCCGCTGGCCAGGATGTTGTCCGGGTCGGTCGGGTTCACCGCGATGGAGAGCTCGTTGGCCTGGCGGGCCTCGGGCTCCACGGTGGCCTCCAGGTTGCAGATCCCCTGCGGGCAGACCAGCTCGGCGGCCGGCGGTCGATCGTCGCCCAGGAGCTCGTTGAACGCGTTGTCCTCGCTCCCCAGGCACCCGGCCAGCACCAGGGGCGCGGCCAGGAGCAGCACCGCCAAGCCTCGACGCATGCCGCCAAGGGGGCCCAGCAGGCCATAAGCCTTGCTGGGACCGGGTTGTTCGGCGTTCGTCGTTGCCCTCATCGACGTGCCCTTCGACGAACGCCAGGGGTTGCTCCCCCCACCCTTCACCGGGCAAGTGAAAGGCCTTATATCTGCCCTGGCGGTCGAAGGGGTGAGGACAGACCCATGACAGAGGGACTCGATCGGCGCACGGAGGCGGTCATCGGCCTGGTGTTCCTGGCCGGCATGGTCATCAGCCTGATCCTGGCGGTGAGCACGTTCGAGGGCACCCCGACGGTGATCCTGCTCGTGGTGAGCCTGGTGTTCCTAGCGGTCTCGCTCTTCTTCCTCTCGGGGCAGAGGAGCGGCTCGGCCAGCGGCGCCGACGGTGACCAGAGCCAGCAGCAGTCGGTGGTCCTCGGCGACGGCAAGACCATCTCGCAGTCTTCAAGCGGGCAGACCGTGTACACCCCCTGCCCCGAGTGCGGCACCCGGGTCCCGGAAACCGCCAGCTTCTGCCCGGACTGCGGCGCCCAGGTGGCCTGAGGGCAAGGTGGCAACGTGACCAACGACAACGCGCGCAGCGGCATCGTCATCACCGGCATCGTGCTCATCGCAGCCTCGGTGCTGGTGCCCCTGGTCGTCTGGAGCGTCAACAGCGGCTCGTGGGAGGGGATCGCTGGCGCCATCGTCTTCACGGTGATCTTCGCCCCGATGCTCTTCATCGCCGGTCTGATCACCCTCATCGTCGGCATCGCTAAGGGCCGCGGCGGCCAGCAGCAACAGCAGCAGGTCGTGGTCATGAACCGCCAGGAGGCCGAGGCCCACGGGTTCGTCCAGCAGGCCAGCTGCCCCCACTGCGGTGGCAAGCTCGGCGGTGCCGAGAGCTTCTGCATCCACTGCGGCCGGAGGGTCACCCGTGGTTGACACCAGCCGGGACCAGTGGATCAAGATCGGCCTGGCCCTGATCGGGATCGGTATCGTGCTCGGCCTGCTCGGCGGCATCGCCGAGCTCGGTGAGCTTGGCGGCAGCTCGGGCATGTTCATCTTCTTCGGCCTGGTCGTGCTGCTCGTCGGCGCCTGGCGGGGCGGCGGCTCCCAGCAGCAACAGCAACAGCTCGTCGTGGTCCAGAACGGCGGCGACGAGGGGGCCCGCACCGAGCGGGCCGCCGTCCGCTGCCCGGACTGCGGGGAGCTCAACCCCATGGAAGCCGGCTACTGCGGCAACTGCGGGCACCCGCTGGGCAAGCAGGCCGCCGAGGAGAGCTGACGTCCCCGCTCCCCAGAGGTCATCTCCAGAACCCTTATCTCCCCCTCTCGGGCCTCCTGGTCCACGCCATGGCCACCCACCCCCAGGATCCCCAAGCCCAGCCCTCAGCGGCCGAGGCGATCCTGGATGCCCGGGACCTGCACCGAAGCTACGGGCACGACGACGAGGCGACCCACGCCCTGCGCGGCGCCAGCGTCGAGGTCCACCCCGGCGAGGTCGTGGCCATCCAAGGCCGCTCGGGCAGCGGCAAGACGACGTTCCTCAACCTGGTCAGCGGCATCGACCAGCCAGACCGGGGCACCGTCACGCTGTTCGATCAGGCCCTGGCTGACCTGTCCACCGATCAGCGGCTCGAGTTGCGGGCCCAGCACCTGGGGTTCGTCTTCCAGGACCCAGCGCTCGTCCCCGAGCTCAAGCTCTGGGAGAACGTGGCCATGAGCGCCCGGATCGGTGGCAAGCGTGC
>CAYXGD010000355.1:0-2155 GCA_964464425.1 uncultured Thermoplasmatales archaeon | reverse complement strand
TCCTGATGCTTCGCGAGACCGCTCGCGAGGCCAAGAAGCTCGGCGTCCGGTGATCCAGATGGTCGAGCACAGGATCTGCGACTTCTGCGGCGAGCCCATCGAACCCGGCACGGGCATGCTCTACATCAAGAAGGACGGCACCCAGTTCTCCTTCTGCACGAGCAAGTGCCGACGCAACCGCATCGACCTGGACCGCCAACCACGCTACTTCAAGTGGACGCGCGAGTACCAGAAGGGCGGGGTGCAGTAGGTGCCGGAGCGGACCTTCGTGATGGTCAAGCCCGACGGTGTCCAGCGTGGCCTCGTCGGCGAGGTCATCTCCCGCATCGAGGACCGTGGGCTCACCGTCGCCGGCCTCAAGCTGGTCGATGTCGACCAGGAGCTGGCCGAGACCCACTACGGCGAGCACCGCGACAAGCCCTTCTTCGACGGCCTGGTGGACTTCATCACCAGCGGCCCCGTGGTCGCCATGGTGGTCGAGGGACCCAACGCGATCAAGGCCATGCGCGCCGTCAACGGCGCCACCGACCCCCTCGAGGCCAGCCCCGGCACGATCCGCGGCGACTTCGCCGTCGACATCGGCCGCAACATCGTCCACGGCTCCGACAAGCCGGAGACCGCCGAGCGCGAGATCAAGCTCTGGTTCACCGAGGACGAGATCGTCGGCTACGACCGGATCGACGGTCCCTGGGTCGAGGAATGACGACCGTAGCGCCCTGACCGGGGCGCTCACATCTCTTCTCTTCTTCCAGCCAGCCAGCTTACGCGCTGGTCCGCTCGGCGACGTCCAGGATGACGTCGCTGAGCTCACCGGTCTCGCTGTGGACGGCCCGCTGGCGCTCGGCGCCCATCTCGTGCCTGGCGGCCACCTGGGAGAGGGTCTCCATCTGGGCCTCGAGCCCCAGCAGCTCGATCTCCTCCTCGAGGAGGAGCTTGGTCAGCTCCAAGGCTTCTGGGACGGCCAGCAGGTCGACCTCCCGGTCCTCGCCGACGTGGATCAAGCGTGCCCGGGTCCCGTCCCGCATGGCCCGCCACCGGTTCTCAGCGACGACCTGGTCCACGTGGAGCAAGGCCAGGTGCTCGCCGGCCTGATGGGCGTGGGTCGCTCGGGCCACGATGGCCTGGATGAGGCCGGCTAGGGCGACGCTGAGCTCGGGGTCCGGGACGGCGTCGCAGACGCGGACCTCCACCGTCCCCAGGCTGGGCCGCGGCCGGACGTCCCACCAGATCTTGCTGAGGTCCTCCATGGCACCGGCCTTGCGGAGGGTGTCGACGGTGAGCTGGAGGTCCCGCCAGTCGTCGAACCGGGGCTGCAACCCGCTGCGAGGCATCGACTCGAAGATGCGCAACCGGACCGAGGCCAGGCCCGTGTCCATACCCCGCCAGTACGGCGCGTTGACGGACAAGGAGAGCAGCAGAGGCACGAAGGCCCGCAGCGCGTTCATCGCGGTGACGGCCTCCTCGGCCGAGCCGACGCCGACGTGGACGTGTTGCCCGAAGACCAGGCTACGCTCGAACGGCCAGCGGACCTGTCGCCGGAGCTCGTCGTAGCGGTCCGATCGGGTCAGATCCTGCTCCTCGTAGCGGGCCCAGGGGTGGGTCCCGGCCGCGGCGACGAGGAGCCCCTCGTCACGGGCCCGGTCGATGAGCTCCCCCCGCAAGGCGCGGACGTTCTCGATCGCCTCGTCGGCGTCGTTGCAGACCGGTGTGGCCGTCTCGATGACCGACCGGAAGAGCTCCGACTGGAACCGGGCTTGGCTGGCCCCCCCGTCGAGCACCTCGGCAGCTCGGGAGACCAGCTCGCCGGTCTCGGGGTCGATGAGCTGGAACTCCTCCTCGATGCCGAGGGTGAAGCCCGTGTCCGGGGAGCCCTGCACGACGGAGCCAGCGTGTTCGAGGGTCATAGGTCGACCGCCTCCCCATGGAGGGGATGACACTTAGGGGCTTGCCAGGTCCTGTCGACCCTCAGCCGACCCCCGCTGGCCGCTATCTCGAGGCCTGGGTCAGGGCGGCGTACGGTCGACGATGTCCCGGACGACCGCTGTGAAGTCCTCTGTCTCCTCGTAGACCTCGAGCTGCCGGTCCGCCCCGGTCTGACCCCGCTGCACCATCTCCTCGATGGTGGCGATCTCCTGCTTGAGGCCCAGCTCCTGGG
>CAYXGD010000354.1:0-2157 GCA_964464425.1 uncultured Thermoplasmatales archaeon | reverse complement strand
GCGGAGAGCCCGGATCCATGATCCGGGCGTATCTGGACATCGGCCAGCGGAGCTCAGGACCCGGCCGATGTCCACCGGAAGGCCGGAGTGGAGGTGGCTGACTTCCCGCAGGACATCGCGGATCTCATCGCCAAGCGCACGTAGGAAGTCAGCCGTGTCGACCGGCCTTCCTGAGAGCCCGGATCTCGGATCCGGGCGTATCTGGACATCGGCCAGCGGAGCTCGGGACCCGGCCGATGTCCACCGGAAAGCCGGGTAGAGGTGGCTGACTTCCCCCAGGACATCGCCGACCTGATCGCCAAACGAACCTAGGGAAGTCAGCCGGGACGCCGGCTTCCCGGAGCGCACGAGCCCGGAGCCCCAGGAGCGGAGGGCGCGTGCAGATCTGGAGGTTGGCCGAGCGGCTGCGCGAGCGAGGTCAAGCTCCAGCCGCAAGGCGGGCGTGGAGGTCGCAGCACGACCGTCAGAACGCGGATCTCATCGTGGAACGCGAGCTGCAGATCGATCGTCCCGCCAGGTTCCCACCACCGCGCCGACGGCGGCAGCCACCAGCAGGCCCAGGGGGAGCCAGATGGTCCCGGCAGCGAGCACATCGTCGGCGCCGGGGAACGGGCTGGGCGTCAGGAGCGTGCCGAGGAGGATCGCGACGGCGATCGACGTGCTCGACAGCAGGATCGCCCCCTCGACGGCACGCGTCGACCAGCGGGCACCCCAGCGCCTGGCGACCTCGTGGACGAGCCCGAACAGGCACCAAGCGAGGACGAGCGCGCCTCCGAGGGCCGCCACCACCACGAACGCAGCCAGGAGCGACCCTGTGGACGATGCCTCCAAGAGCACGGCCACGCCGGTGAGCCCGGCGGCACCGGCGACCGCGACCCGGTAGGGACTCGGCAAATGATGCCACAAGCTGTCGCCTGGTGAACCCGGCCGGTGCACCACGGCCCAACCGAATGACAGCGCGGTCACCGAGACGGCGCCGCCGATGCCCTGGACCCAGGTTCCCGTCTGCTCCTCGATCAGGGCTACGGCCAACACGCACAGCCCAAGTAGGCCGACGAGCACGGCAGCTGACCCCCAGCGAGGCGTGGGAGGACCCATGGGTCACCATCGCCCCGCGAGCTCTTGGTCCCTTCCCCAGGCGTCACGGCGGAGCAACAACCTTTCAAAGCATCCCAGCCTGTCTTCCCAAGAGGAGACGGGCGTGGCAGGCCCCTTCAAGAAGGTCAAGGACGAGTCGTTCTGGCGGCGCATCGCGATCGCCACCTGGGACCATCCGAACAACCCCCAGATCTACGCGGCCCTGGAGATCGACGCCTCGGCGATCCAGACCGTCGTGGAGGAGGCCCGGGAGCTCGACGGCCCCAAGATCACGCCGACGCACCTCGTCGGCAAGGCCATCGGTGAGGCCGTCGGCGAGTACCCGGAGGTCAACGGGATCATCGTCCGGGGCAAGGTCCAGCAACGGGAGACCGTCGACGTGTGGTTCAACGTCGCGTTCGACGAGGGCGATCTCTTCGGTGCCAAGGTCGAGGACATCGAGAGCAAGTCCGTCAGCGACGTCGCCGGGGACCTCTCCGAGACCGCCGCCCGGATCCGCGAGAAACGAAGCCAGCGGATGGATGACTACAAGGGGATCACGCACACCTTCCCTGCCTGGCTGCTCAGGCCCATCCTCTGGATCGTCGACGTCCTCAACTTCCGGTTCAAGATCCCGCTGACGTGGTTCGGCGTGGAACGCGACCCCTTCGGGACGGTGATGATCACCAACGTGGCCACCTTCGGCGTCGACCAGATGGTCTTCGCCCCGATCCCGCCGTTGATGCGTCTACCGGCGGTGATCGTCATGGGCAAGATCCACGAGAAGGCCGTGGTCGAGGACGGCGAGATCGTCGCCAAGCCCATCTTGCCCCTCTACGTCACCGTCGACCACCGGTACCTCGACGGGTTCCACGGCGTCAAGATGCTGCGGACGTTCGAGGCCTACCTGACCGACGAGGAGGGGCTCAGGGCCTCGCTCACCCACGCCGAGCCTGGCGCGGGGTAGCTTTCTCCTCCGCAGCGGAGTAAACGCGTGGAACCGTTTATGTGGTCCGCGACCGTGTGTCGCTGTGCCGATGGCCTTCGAGTTCGAGTTCTCGGATGAGCACAAGCTCTTCC
>CAYXGD010000353.1:0-2160 GCA_964464425.1 uncultured Thermoplasmatales archaeon | reverse complement strand
GTCTTCCCGTCCCAGGTGCCCGCCCTGCGCTGGCTCGCACCGCGCGGGTTCACGCCCGGAGGTCGGACGTAGCGATCGTTCGTCCCCGGGTGCCCCCTTGCAGACGGTCCTTCTCAGACGGTCGCCGGTCCACCGGCTCGACCCAACGGGCCGCTGCGGCCAGCCGGGTCCTCCCCCACCTCGTGAGGTTCTTAGGCCAGGGGGCCGGTCCGGGCCCGAGACCCGTGGTCGATCTGGCCAGCTTGCATCCCGTCGTCCTCGCGCTGCTCGGGACCCTGTTCACCTGGGGGATGACCAGCCTGGGCGCTGCCTTCGTGTGGACCCGGCTGGATGTGTCGCGTCGCTTGCTCGACGGGATGCTCGGCTTCGCGGCTGGGGTCATGCTGGCGGCCAGCTTCTGGTCCCTGTTGGCCCCGTCGATCGCGCTGGGAGAGGCCGGCTTCCCGGACGGCTGGGGCTGGGTGCCTGCGGCCATCGGCTTCACGCTGGGCGGTGCCATGGTCTGGGGCGCCGACAAGATCACGCCCCACATGCACCTGTTCGTGCCCGAACCCGAGAGCGAAGGCCTGCAGGCCAGCTGGCGGCGGACCACCTTGCTGGCCATGGCCATCGCGTTGCACAACATCCCCGAGGGCCTGTCGATCGGCGTGGCCTTCGGGTCGATCGGCCACGGTGGGGACCTCTCCGGTGCCATCGCCCTGGCGCTCGGCATCGGCATCCAGGACTTCCCGGAGGGCATCGCCGTGGCCGTACCGCTGCTGGGCTTGGGCACGGTCAGCAAGGGACGGGCGTTCTTCCTCGGCCAGCTCTCGGGCCTGCTCCAGGTGGTCGCCGGGGTGATCGGCGCCGTGGCGGTGGTCGCCATCCGCCCGCTGCTGCCGTACGCGCTGGCCTTCGCCGCCGGTGCCATGATCTTCGTGGTGCTGGAGGACGTCGTGCCCGAGGCCCAGTCCCGGGGCAACATCGATCTGATGAGCAGCCTGGCGATCCTCGGGTTCGTGGTCATGATGGCCCTGGACGTCGGGCTCGGATGACCGGGGACAGGGCCGCCAGGTTCAGCCGGGCTTGGTCCCACGGATCGCCACGAAACCCCCCTCGCCGTAGCCCGCCATGACCGGCGACGGGGCGTCCATGGCCTCGGGATCGTCGAAGAGGGTCTGGCGGATCTCCAAGTCCTCGAACCCCTGAGCCCGGAGCAACGAGAGGACCTCGGCGGCCGAGTGGAACCGCGCCGACCGGTAGAACGGGTGATCGACCGTCCGCTCCTCGTAGACCTTCCCCAGGCGCGTCTCGCGGTCGACCATCCCCACAAGCACCTGCCCACCGGGTTCCAGGACCCGGGCGACCTCGGAGAGGGCAGCCTCCGTGTCCTCGAAGAAGCAGATCGTGGTCACGATGAGCACCAGATCGACGGACGCGTCGGCCACGGGGAGGGCCTCGCCCACGCCTCGGATGACGGTCAGGCCCCGGTCGTGGGCCCGGTGGCCGGCGGCCAGGGCCGGTTCGATGCCCACCGGGATCGCCAACGGGTCAGCGAACCGGCCGGTGCCCACGCCGACCTCGATCGGGCGCTTGGGTCGACCCAGGAGCTGACCCAGGGCGGCCAGCTCGGAGAGGTAGGCGTGGGTGTGGCGCTCGAACCAGGCATCGTAGCGCTCGGCCAGGCGCTCGAAGGGTGCCACCCCTGCCGCGATGGAGGACCCAGGCATCGTGGCAGGGGGAACGGGCCCGGGCTACTTAGGGTCCCGCTGGGGCGCCAGCCTTTTGGCCTAGCCTCCCATGGCCGGCGTGGTGGCCCCGTGACCGAGACCGGCGTCCTCTTCCGCGCCAGGCCCGAGGGGGTCCGACGGGACACCGTCGACCTGTCCGACCACCCGGACCTGGTGGTCATCTACATCGGGATGAAGGTCAAGCGGCCCAAGGGCCTGCTCACCATGCTCCGGTTCGGCCGGCGGATGCGCGAGGCGATGGCGGCCAAGCCCGAGGGGTTGCTGCACAACGACCACCTCCTCTACGGTCTCTTCCCACCGCACGTCGGGGTCCGCCAGTACTGGGAGGATCTCGAGGCCCTGGAGACGTGGGCCCGCCAGCCGCCGCACGCCGCATGGTGGCGCGAGTACCTCCAGGACCCGGGAGGCACGGGGTTCTGGCACGAGGCCT
>CAYXGD010000352.1:0-2166 GCA_964464425.1 uncultured Thermoplasmatales archaeon | reverse complement strand
CCCGGGCCCGCGAGTACTACATGGCCAAGCAGATGCTCGGCCAGGACCCCGAGGGGATCGGCGGCATGGGGGACGACGACCACCTCACCAAGGCCGACGACCGGCTCTCGACGGCGATCGCCTCGGCCTTCCTGCAGGTCGCCAAGTACCACACCACCGGGGACCCGTTCTGCGACGACGAGAGCTGTCGCCTGTTCAACCCCCACTGGCAGGCCGACCTCCTGGAGACCATGGCCACCGACCAGCTCTGCAAGGCGCACGAAGCTTGGCTCCACGAGCTGGCGTGACCCTGTGCCGGCGGCCGGCTTGCTGGTGGTCCCAGATAGCGTTACCGAGGCCTCCCAGGGTCGGCATCCTGGACATGGGTTCAGCCGACCGTCGGTCCGAGCCGGCCGCCCAAGGTGTATAGTACGCAGCGCCCCATGCAGGGCCCAGGAGCTGGACCCCGAGCGATCGGGGGAACGCATCGGCCCGGCCGGGGGCATGGCCGGTGGGTCCCGATGCCCCTGACCATAGATTCAAATACAGACTCCTTCCGAAGATGTTCACCACGCCGCCGGTCGCGGAGGACGGAGGACCCGGATGTCACCTGCCACCGACCCATCGCTCGCGCAGGATAACGCGCTCCAGCTTCTCGAAGCGTTGCCCGGGGCAACCCTCGTCCTCGACCCCGCCACAGGATCCGTGCTGTTCGCCAGCCAGGCCGTCGAGGACCTCTTGGGCCTCGACCCCTCCCAGCTGGTCGGCCAGCCGATCGCGGCCCTGGACACAGAGATGGCATTCGATGGCGACTGGGGCAAGGCCGTCGCCCGGCTCCGGGGGGAAGGGAGCGGCAGGCTCCTCCGGCGTTTCAGGGTCGATGGGGGTCGGGAGCTCAGGGTCGAGGTCCGAGCCCGCTACGTCGAGCTCGGGGAGCTTGCGGTCGTCCTCGCCTCGCTGCATGAGGCCCCGGAGGGTGCAGCGCTGCGTCACGATCTCGGCGAGCGGGTCAAGGAGCTTGGCCTGCTCCACCACGTGGCAAGCCTCGTCCACGAGGCGGACGACGGGACCGAGCCGCTCTTCGCAAGCGTCCTCGAGGCGATCCCCCCGGCTTGGCAGTACCCGGGGATCACCGAGGCACGCATCACCCACGGGGACGTGGCCGTCGCCACGCCGGGGTTCCGGGAGACCGACTGGCAGCTCAAGGCACCGATACGGACCTCCGACGGCACGACCGGGGAGCTGACGATCTGCTACACCGAGCCCCGGCCCAAGGAGAACGACGGCGTCTTCCTGACCGAGGAGGTCGCGTTGATCCGATCGACGGCCGCGATGCTGCAGGTCCATCTGGAGGAGCGGGTCCGGGCCTCGCGCAGCGAGGGCTACGCCCACCACCTGGAGGCGATCCTAGAGAGCGCGCCGTTGATCCTCTTCGACCTCGACCACGAGGGCAGGCTCACGTTCCAGACGGGCCAGGGCCTCTCCGGGATCGGCCGGACCGACGGCGAGTCCGTCGGCCAGCGGATCCAAGACCTCTACCCCGACCATGAGGACATCGCAGCGGGGCTGGCAGCGGTCCAGGAGGGCCGACCCGTCGACGTTACCCTCCCCCTGAGGGGGCGATGGCTGCGCATCCAAGCCAAGCCACGGTTCGACGAGGACGGTCGGCCGGACGGCGCGACCGGCGTCGCGCTGGACGTCACCGAGCAGGAGGAAGCCCGGCGGACCCTCGAGGAGCTGACGGAGACCATCGAGGACGTCTTCTGGGTCCGGCGCCTCCCCTCGGCGGAGCTCGTCTACGCGAGCAAGAGCTTGGAGCACTTCGCCCTGTCCGCGGAGGCCGTCAAGGACCGTCAGGACTTCCTGAGCCGGGTCCACCCGAAGGACCGGGACGCGGTCGACGCCTACCAGCGAGCCCTCTACGCCGGTGTGGTGGACGAGGACACCGTCCGGTTCCGGATCGAGGGCGACGACGGGGTCTGGCGCTGGGCCGAGGCCAAGGGCTACCTGGTCCGCGACGAGGCCGGCCAGCCCGAGCGTGCCATGGGCGTGACGCGGGACGTCACCGCAGAGGAGGAAGCGACCCGAGCGATGGAACGAACCCAGCAGCGGTTCGAACTGGCCACCCAGGCCGTCACCGACGTCATCTGGGAGTGGGACGCCTCCACCGATCGGTTCTGGTGGAGC
>CAYXGD010000351.1:0-2167 GCA_964464425.1 uncultured Thermoplasmatales archaeon | reverse complement strand
CCCGAGCAGTGGTACGATGGGTACGTCACCGTCCAGACCCTGGCCGACCAGCCCTGGAGCAACGGCAAGGTCGGCATGTACGGGGTCTCCTACGACGCCGAGACCCAGATCACCACCGCGCTGCTGAACCCGCCGGCGCTCGAGACGATCGTCCCCATCGCCAGCGTCGACAGCCAGTACGAGTACATCTACTACCGCGGGGTCCCCTACGAGGGCCAAGGGGCCGGCACCATGGGCGGCTACCTGGCCATCTCGGCGGTGCCCGGCACCGACCCCAACGCCGCGACGACCTACCACCAGCGCGTGATGTGCCAGCCCGAGAACATGGAGCACGCCATGGATCTCTCCGGCGACTGGGATCCCTACTGGGAGGATCGCGCCTACTGGAAGCTGGCCAGCCAGAGCAACGTGAGCATGCTCCGCGTGCACGGCCTCCAGGATTGGAACGTCAAGCCCAACCACATCGACCCGCTCACCGAGGCCTGGGGCGGCCAGCCCGTCCGCGCCATCTACGGCCAGTGGGCCCATGCCACGCCCGACCGCGAGGACTGGTGCGGCCAGGGCGGCATCCTGCACCGCTGGTACGACCACCACCTGCTGGGCATCGACACCGGCATCGTCGACGAGCTGCCGCCGGTGCTCATCGAGGACACAGCGGAGACCTGGTGGGGCATCGACAGCTTCCCGCCCACCGGCACCCAGGAGCTGACCTTCCAGCTCGGCGCCGATGGCACCCTGGCCCCCGCCCACGCCGAGGCAGGCCAGGCGGTCGTCCACGACTACCCGCAGGAGCAAGCGTCGACCTACGGGGCCGACGAGCCGATCGAGGCCGCCGGATCGACGGCCACCGGCCACCCGGCCCACCTCACCTTCACCACCGATGTGTTCGACGGGGCCACGGTGCTCACAGGCCGACCGACGGTCAGCCTGAACGTCTCCACCGACGCCGAGAGCACCCACTGGGTGGCTCACCTCTACCTCGTCGACGAGGACGGGACCCGCCAGTGGATCAACCGCGGCTACCAAGACACCCGCCACCTGGACGGGGTCGACCAGCCCAAGGCCCTGGAGCCCGGCGAACCCTACCGGCTGACCATCACGATGTTCCCGCAGAACGACGTCGTGCCGGCCGGCGCCCATCTGGAGCTGGTGCTCACCAACGACGACGGCTGGGTCCACCAGGACGACACGTTCGCTACGAGCACCCTGGATCTCGGCCCAGGCGCTGTGCTCGAGCTACCGCTGCTGCCGGCCGGATCGGTCACGGTCCCGGCCGACAGCCTGGCTGCCGGGCCGGGCCGCTGACCCTGCTACTGGATGATATCGGAGGTGCAGATCTCATCGGCCTTGCCGTCCGGCCCGAGCCGGACGCACACCGAGGGAACGTGGGGCGGGTAGATGACGGCCAGGCAGACCTCATCGGCCTTACCATCGGGCCCGAGCCGGACGCAGATCGGGATCCCGTGATCCTCGGTCGTGGTCAGGGTCACCTGATCGTCGGCCGGGTGGAGCAGCTCCCCTTGCGCATCGTGGATCGGATCCTGCTGGAGGCCTTCGACGCCGTTGGTCTCCTCCCAGAGGCTTGGCCCGTCGGGGCCGGTGGCGAGGTGGTAACGGGGCACCTCGTCGGTCGTCCCGGACGCCGAGGCCACGGGCAGGAAGGCGACGATCACGAGGCTGAGCACGGTCAGGATGGCTGGGGTGCTGGTCTTCATCGAGGATGAGGCCTCCAACGTCGGCTGCACGACCGAGCCGGTTGTAAAGCGTTGCTGGCATGCAGCCCGCCGGTTGCATCCGGTGGGCCCAGGTGGAACAGGATGGGCCCCGCCGCCGCCAGGCGCGGGGGCAGGAGGGGACCTGTGGGGACACCCGTCACCCACGGCGCGGGGCTCTGGGGCCATGTCCGTCCCCACCTCCTTGAAACCTGGCATGGACGGTTCAAGCAACGGCGCTCCATCGTCATGGTGGCACGTTGACACCGGCACGATCGACCGGTGCCGACGTCATCGGCCATCGGTTCGGGCGGGCTGCGCCCGTACTGTTTCGGGGTAGCCTTCGTCGCGTTTGGGTAGGCTACCCCTCAACTCGCACGGGCTGCGCCCGTACTGTTTTGGGGTAGCCTTCGTCGCGTTTGGGTAGGCTACCCCTCAACTCGCACGGGCTGCGC
>CAYXGD010000350.1:0-2172 GCA_964464425.1 uncultured Thermoplasmatales archaeon | reverse complement strand
CGATCCATCCGCTCGAACTCCTGCTCGATGTCTCGGAACAGGCTACCGAACGAGCTTCCGAAGGGGCTTCGACCGAACATGGTGCGTCACCTCGCGACCCCTATTTATTCAAACTTCTATAAGTAACTTGTGACCAACAGGTTCCGACGCTAGACGCGCCATCTAGCCCAGAAAACCGGTGGAAGGGGGGCTCGGTGATGCCGCCCGGTGGGGGCTGGGCCGTCATGCACGCGAGCACCGTGCCCACAGCGGCTTGAACTCCGCCGTGGACCTGCACCAGGGCCTGGGCGTCCTTGAGGGGATCCCCTGAGTCTGGCCGGGCCCCGGTGCCGGGTTCAGGTACCACGGCTGCGCGGGGGCGGGCCTAGATCAGGTAGAGCAACCCCTCGTAGCACAGCCAGGCCACGGTCCCTGCCACGGGGATCGTCAGCACCCAAGCACCCATGATGTGACGAGCGACGTTCCAGCGGACCGCGGTGAGCCGACGGGTCGCGCCGACGCCCATGATCGAGCCCGTGATCGCGTGGGTGGTGGAAACAGGTACGCCGAGGCTGGCCATCCAGAACAGCACGCTGGCGCCGGCCGTCTCGGCGCTGAACCCCTGGTAGGGCTCGAGCTTGGTCAGCCGGTGGCCGACGGTCTCGACGACGCGCCAGCCGCCGATGAAGGTGCCCAGGGCGATGGCGACCGCCGCGGCGATGATCACCCACGTCGGGATGTAGAACGAGTCGATCACGCCGTTGGCGAAGAGCAGGGCTGCGATGATGCCCATCGTCTTCTGGGCGTCGTTGGTCCCGTGCGAGAGCGAGAAGGCGGACACCGACAGCAGCTGGAGCTTGCGGAACCACCAGTTGGCTTTCCGGGACTCCGCGCCGCCGAACACCCAGATGATGATGGTGCCCAAGGCGAAGGCCCCCAGGAACCCGATGAAGGGCGAGAACACGATGAAGAGCAGCGTCGCGCCCAGCTTGTTGAGCACCACACCGCCTGTCGCGATCCCGTAGACCAAGGCCAGCGTCGCGCCGACAGCGCCGGCGACCGCGCCGGGGATCCGCACGCGCTCGGAACCGGCCAGCGACCCACCGAGCACGCCGATCAGCCCACCGACGACGAACCCGCCCACCACCCACTCGGCCGCGACCAAGAGCGAGCCGGCCGTCGGGAGGAGCAAGGCGCCGGTCCCGGCAGCAGCGAACCCCGCGCCTAGCATGCCACCGACCAAGGAGTGGCTGACCGAGATCGGCAGGCCGAAGGCCGTGGCCAGGGCCGTGGCGAAGATCCCGCCCAGGACGGCGGCGGCCAGGACAGTGGTCGTCAGGACGTTGACATCGACCAACCCGGAACCCACAGCCTTGGCCACCGCGGTCCCGAACAGGAAGGGCCCGGCCAGGTTCATCACGGCGGCCAGGCCGACGGCGGCCACCGGCGAGAGCACCCGGGTCGCCACGATCGTCGCCACGCTGTTGGCGGCGTCGTTGACGCCGTTGAAGAAGTCGAAGAGCAGGGCCAGCCCTACGACCGCCATCCACCATTCGAAGGCCATCCAGGTCCTCCGATCAGGTGTTCTTCATGAGGATGTCGCCGATGATGTTGGCGGCTTCCTCGGCGGCATCCGTGGCGGTCTCGAGGTTCTCGAGGACCTCCTTGTGCTTGATGATGTGGATCGCGTCATCCCCCTCGAAGAGCGAGGCAAGCGACTCGTTGAGGATCGTGTCGGCCGCGTTCTCCAGGGAGTGGACCTCGATCGACGCGCGCTCGGCCTCGGCGGCATCGTGGAGGTCGCGCAGCGCGTTGACGGCGTCCTCGAGGTGGTCGGCCTGCCGCCGGATCAGGGAGCCCATGGAGCGCATCCCCTCGGTGGGTTCGACCTTGTAGAGGGTGATGCGGCTGGCTGACGCGTCGATGTAGTCGACGAAGTCGTCGAGCCCGCTGACCATCTTGGCCAGGTCCTCGTGGTCGATCGGGGTGATGAACGACCGGTTCAGGAGCTCGTACATGTCGTGGACGAGCTCGTCCCCGTGGTGCTCCAGCTCCTTGATCCGCTCGTAGCGGACTCGCCTGTCGCCTCCCTCGTGGAGGAGGTTCTCGAGAGCGTCGGCGGCATCGACGGCGTTCTCCGCCATCTCGTCCAGGATGTCGAAGAACTTGTCGTCCTGGGGGATGATCCATTCC